>CAUVJL010000005.1:0-46939 GCA_963552075.1 uncultured Neisseria sp. | reverse complement strand
GCGTGTCTTCCGGCAGCTTCAACACGGCATCGACCATCTGCGACACGGTCTGGCTCGACAGCGGCAGATTGTGTTCGGGGCAATACGGCGTGCCGACGCGGGCGTACAAAAGGCGCAGGTAATCGTGGATTTCCGTAACCGTACCGACGGTGGAACGCGGGTTGTGGCTGGTGGATTTCTGCTCGATGGAAATTGCGGGCGACAGTCCTTCGATCAAATCGACATCGGGTTTGTCCATCATCTGCAAAAACTGCCGCGCATAGGCGGACAGGCTCTCGACATAACGCCGCTGCCCTTCGGCATACAGCGTGTCAAACGCCAGCGACGATTTGCCGCTGCCCGACAGCCCCGTGACCACCACCAGCTTGTGGCGCGGAATGTCCAAATCGACGTTTTTCAAATTATGCGTGCGCGCGCCGCGGATGCGGATGGTGTCGTTGTCGCGGGCTTCTGAGTGGGGAGTTTTGCTGTCGTTTTGATGATGGTGGTTACACATGGTCGGACTGTCTTAAGCGGCTAAAATAAAACGGCTATTGTAACACTTTTCGCTTGGGTTTCAGATTGCGGGAGGTCGTCTGAAAAGCTGGTAAGGGTATTTTCAGACGACCTTTGGTCATTGAGAGGGAATGGATTGTTAATGGCTTTTGTTATTACGGAGTTTGCTTATCGTTTTGGGTTTTCGCTATCTGGGCAAGGCTGTACTGTAAGAAAAGTAGGTAAATTTTAATAAAAGCGTGATGGCGTAACAGCCATATTGGGAAATACGAAGCGTGTTTCCCGAGTACGGCTTTTTTATATTTAAGTTGCTTTTTGATTTGGATTTTTAATATAGTGAATTATTAAAAACTATCATATCGGTTTGTTGAATTGTTAAATAAAAATACCATATCTTGTGTTCTTGTGATTTAATTCGCACCATATATTGTATTTGTGGGTAGCAAGTCATGGCGGCGTTGAAATTCACAATCGAGCAAATTGTATGGCAGGAAGTGCCGGGCGAAGTATCGCTGGCGTTTCTGTTTTCCGGCTGCCCGCTGCGCTGCAAAGGCTGCCACAGTGCCGATGCGTGGAAAGAGGGTGTCGGCACGGAATTGACCGAGGATTATTTGAGAGGTCGTCTGAAACGCTATCGCGGGCTGATTAGCTGCGTGTTGTTTATGGGCGGGGAATGGCAGCCGGAAGCCTTGCAGAAAATGTTGGGCATCGTGACGCAGGCGGGGTTGAAAGCCTGTTTGTACACCGGTTTGGAGCGTGAGGAGCTGGAGGCGGTTTCAGACGGCATCCTGCCTTATCTGACGTATCTGAAAACCGGCCGTTGGCAGATGGAGCTGGGCGGCTTGGACAGCCCGACAACCAATCAGAAATTTATCGATTTGCGCACGGGCGAGGTGTTGAACCGCTTGTTTATCAAAGACAAACCAGCGCCTAAAATCATCCCGATTACGACCCAGCCGCAGGCGGCCGCTTTTCAGACGGCCTGAGGCTTTTTTATCCAACCCACACAGGAGGAATTAACATGATTCGGCTGCATCCCGAACAGTTAAACGGCAAACTGCAATTCATGCACGACTACATCAGTGCGCAAAACGCGGCGGACGGCTCGAAAATGGACGCCAACGCCAATGTTACCCAGAAAAACATCGCCACGATGGAAGCGGAAATCATGAAAGACTTTTTCGTGCAGATTAACCGTGTCCAAGTGTCGCGCAAGATCGCCGAAATTTTCGACCAATCCGTTGCCGACGAATACATCCGCCAGATTGAGGCGCATGAGATTTATGTGCATGACGAAACCAGCCTCAAGCCTTATTGCGTGTCGGTTACGCTGTATCCCTTCCTGCTCGACGGCTTAAGCAAACTCGGCGGCGAATCCAAAGCGCCGCAGCATTTGGCTTCGTTTTGCGGCTCGTTTATCAACCTGGTGTTTGCCATCAGCGCGCAGTTTGCCGGTGCGGTGGCGACGGTGGAATTTCTGACCTATTTCGATTACTTCGCCCGCAAAGACTACGGCGACGATTATTTGGAAACCCACGGCAAAGAAATCGCCAACCATATGCAGCAGGTGGTGTACAGCATCAACCAACCCGCCGCCGCACGCGGCTATCAAAGCGTATTCTGGAATATTTCCGTTTACGATCAATACTATTTCGACGCGATGTTCGGCGATTTCGTCTTCCCCGACTTCAGTAAACCAGTGTGGGCGAGCGTGGCGAAGCTGCAAAACTTCTTCCTCAAATGGTTCAATCAGGAACGCACCAAAGCCGTTTTGACTTTCCCCGTCGTGACCGCTGCGATGCTGACCGACGGCGGAAAATGCAAAGACACCGTGTTCGCCGACGAAATGGCGAAAGAGTTGGCGGAAGGCAATTCCTTCTTCGTCTATCTTTCCGACAACCCCGACTCCTTGGCTTCCTGCTGCCGTCTGCGTAATGCCATTGAAGACCGCACTTTCAGCTACACCCTCGGTGCAGGCGGCGTGGCGACCGGTTCCATCAACGTCATCACCATCAACATGAACCGGCTGGAACAAGACGGGCGCGACCTTGCTGCCGAAGTCGCCAAAATCCACAAATACCAATACGCCTACCGCAAACTGATGGAAGAATACCAAGCCGCCGGCATGCTGCCCGTTTACGATGCAGGCTTCATCACGTTGGACAAACAATTCCTCACCATCGGCATCAACGGCATGGCGGAAGCCGCCGAATCGCAAGGCATCAAAGTCGGCTACAACGACGACTACATCAACTTCGTCCAAGGTCGTCTGAAAACCATATTCGAAGCCAACCAAGCCGCCAGCAAGCACTACGGTGTAAAATTCAACACCGAATTTGTCCCCGCCGAAAACCTCGGCGTGAAAAACGCCAAATGGGACAAAGCCGACGGCTACAAAGTCAGCCGCGAATGCTACAACTCCTATTTCTACGTCGTCGAAGACGAAGAAATCAACGCGCTCGACAAATTCCTGCTGCACGGCAAAGAACTGGTGGACTGGCTCGACGGCGGCTCTGCGCTGCACCTGAACCTCGACGAAGCACTGCCCGAATCCGGCTACCGCTCGCTCTTGGACATCGCCGCGCAAACCGGCTGCAACTACTTCTGCGTGAACGTGCGCATCACCATCTGCAACGAATGCGGCCATATCGACAAACGCACCTTGCACGCCTGTTCCGCCTGCGGTTCGCACGACATCGACTACGGCACCCGCGTCATCGGCTACCTGAAACGCGTATCGGCATTCAGTAGCGGACGGCGCAAAGAACATGCGCTGCGGCACTACCACCGTAAAGCGGCTTGATGGTATTGAATAGATAAAGGTCGTCTGAAAACTGGTTTTGGGTTTTCAGACGACCTTTTGGGTTTTGTCTAGGACTTTATAAAGGATGGACGAGTTTAAACTGCGGTATTTATAGTGGATTAACTTTAAATCAGGACAAGGCGATGAAGCCGCAGACAGTACAGATAGTACGGAACCGATTCACTTGGTGCTTCAGCACCTTAGAGAATCGTTCTCTTTGAGCTAAGGCGAGGCAACGCCGTACTGGTTTAAAGTTAATCCACTATAGAAAGTTTAAACTCAATTAGCCTATGAAGAAGCCGAGAATAAGAAAAACGACCGATACGCTGTACCGGTCGTTTTTACGAATCCTGCTAAATTAGAACCAAGCTTTGATCAAAGCGGCAGTACCTGCGATACCGCCAATCAGACCGACTGCATTGGCTGCGGTACCCATTGCGCCGTTGACTTGGTCACGTTTGTCTTGGCGTTTTTCACGTTCCAATGCCAGCTCTTCTGAAACATTGGTACGTTGACGGCGGTGTTGTTCCAGCTCGGCACGGGAGAGTTGTGCAGATTCGCGGTTGCGGCCTGCTTTGATGGCTGCGGAATCGCTACCGATAGCCAAATCGCCTACGGAGCCTCCGGGCGCAGAGCAACCGGTGATAACGAAAGAAGTCAGGAGCAGGGCTGCGATTTTATTTTTCATGATGTTACCTGTTTGAAATATAAGTATTAGGAATCCAATGATCCGTAAGGACCGGTGATCAGTGAAGGATGTAGATGCGGTTGTTGCGGTTGGCGCGGTTGATAGCGTCGGCTTCATCCATCATTTCTTGACGGCGCTCGCGGCGGCGCTCAGCACGCTCTGCACGTTCGTCAGCTTGAACGCGGCGGGAGTCGGCACGCATGGTGGCTTCTTGTTCATAGGATGGTGAGTAGTGCATATGGCCGTAAGTACAGCCGGTAAGCGCACCAATCAGAGCAGTCAGTAAAATAGCTTGTTTTAACATAGGTAATAATCTCAGATGAAAAGAAGGGCTAGTGAAAAATTTTCTGTATATTATTTTAATCTTATGGAATTTACAAGTTAAAACTTCTGTCGTAATTCAAAAAAGTATGTTAACGAATGTTTTGGAATTTATTTCATATATGAAAGAAACAAATCAAATCGTTTTTTGCAATGAAACTGTATGACAATATTGGGTTTTATAGAAGTTCCTCGATAAATTATTACTTGGAAAACTTATTTAAATCTTACGAAAAACGAATTTCAGAGATTAAATGAGAAATACTTAGGTTTGCTGCTGAAACAACGAAAAAGATGGCTGCTATTTAGAATATTATGATAATAGAAATTTTCCCGCCGTTTTGTCAGCATGTCTTTAGAGTCATCAATCAAAATTTTGGGATAAGTCAAACTAAGCAGGGAAATTCTGGTCTGAACGGTTGTTTTCTCTGAATTATGGGAAACATTCAATCTTATTTATATTAAGATTCGGTTTATTGTAAACAGGCGAATTGTGTCATGAGCGAACATTTGGAAGAGCAGGCTGCAGGCTTGGGTATTGATTTGGATTTCCACGACATCGGTGGAATTTATCATGCGGCCAAGCCCGAGGTTTTGGAAGGGATTATTAAGGCTTTGCAGCAGGACGGTTTTTCAGACGACCTTTATGCGGATACTTTGGTGGCGCATGAAAACGGTCGGGAATCTTTGCGACTGCCTGCTGAGTTTCATGGCGCGGCTGAAGTTTGCTTGGAAGACGAAGCGGGCGGACGGCAGGTTTTGGTGTTGAACCATGGCGAAGACGGCGCGCTTTGGGTGGCGCTGCCGGCTTTGGCTTGCGGCTATTACACTTTGTCTGCAGAAGTGGAAGGCAGCGTCCGCAAGGTACGGCTGGTGGTTGCGCCGCAGTCGGTTTATCAGCCGAAAATGCTGGAACACGGTTTGCGCATGAACGGGCTGACGACGCATTTGTACAGCCTGCGTTCGCAACGGAACTGGGGCATCGGAGATTTCACCGATTTGCTGGATTTGATGGCGTTTGCGGCGGATAAGCAACTGGATTTCGTCGGCATCAATCCGTTGCACGCGCTTTTCAGTGCCAAACCTGCTTTTGCCAGCCCGTACAGCCCGTCTTCACGCGAATGGCTCAATCCGATTTATCTGGATGTGGAAAAGGTCGGCGCGTTTTCCTACAACGAAAAGCTGAAAAACTGGCTCAAGCAGCCGAATATCTGCCAGCGCATTGCGGCGTTGCGGATTACGGAAACCGTCGCTTATACGGCGGTTTGGGCGTTCAAGCGCGATGCTTTGCAGAGGGCGTTTGAGGCGTTTGAAAACGACGGATGCGAAGCCGCCGAACAAGAGCGGGCGGCATTTGATGCCTTTGTCGAAGAACGCGGAGAGGCTTTGGAAGGCTTTGGTTTGTTTGAGGCGTTGGACCAGTATTACAACCGCTCCGGCGAAGTGGGTTGGCTGTCTTGGCCGTCGGAATTTCATGATCCGTATGGTGATGCGGTTCAAAGATTTGCACAGGGACATCGCCGCGAAATCCGTTTTTATATGTGGCTGCAATGGCTTTGCGCGGAGCAGTTGCGCGAAGTGAACGAGGCGGCTGCGGCGCGCGGCGTGAAGCTCGGAATTTACGGCGATTTGGCGGTCGGCGTGGCACGCGGCAGCGCGGACACTTGGCTTAACCGCGCCGATTACTGCATGGATATGGCGGTCGGCGCGCCGCCCGATCCGTTCAGCCCGACGGGGCAAAACTGGGATTTGCCGCCGCTCAATCCGATGGTGTTGAAGCACACGGGTTATGAGAAGTTCGTCCGCCTTTTGCGTGAAAATATGCGGCTTTACGGCATCTTGCGCATCGATCATGTGATGGCTTTGTGCCGTCTGTGGTGGGTTGCGGGCAAGACGGCGGACTTTGGCGCGTATGTGCATTACGACGCGGATGTGATGTTTGCCATCCTGGCTTTGGAAAGCCGGCGGAACCAATGCGTCGTTATCGGCGAGGATTTGGGAACGGTACCCGACCAAGCGCGGTATTTGCTGAACCGCTATCAGGTGTTTTCTTATAAGGTCGTGTATTTCAGCAAAGGCTGGCACGGCTTTGAGTTGCCCGAAGAATATCCCGAACAGGCGATTACGGTGGTCAGTACGCACGATGTCGCACCCTTGGCAGGCTATTGGACGGGCAAGGATTTGGATTTGATGTTCCGCTTGGGTACGATTCCCGATGCGGAAACTTTTCAGACGACCTTGGAAGCGCGCGAACACGACAAGGCGGATTTGTTCGATAAGTTGAAACACGCAGGCTGCCTGCCTTCCGATGCCGAGATGTCGTCTGAAATTGATGAAACGCTGTTAACCGCCTTGCACCGGTATGCCGCCATGAGCCGCAGCAAACTGTATGCGGTGCAACTGGAAAACCTGCTGGGCATGAGCGACAACCTGAATGTGCCGGGCGTTTCCGAGGGTTATCCCAACTGGGCGCGCAAAATGCCCGTCGCGCTTGAAGATTTTCCCCACAACCGCCTGATGGGCGGCCAACTTGCCATGATTGGAGAGGTACGCATGAAGAAAAACAGCCGAATGAAGCCTTATCACGAGCTTGACCAAGTCGAACGCGACACGGTCGAAAGCCTGTTTCTTGCCACCCACAGCGATTTGTTCGCCTATTTGGGACGACACCGCCTTGCCGAAGGCGACGAGGTCGTGCGGACCCTGATTCCGAACGCTTGGGGCGTGGATATTGTCAACCGTGAAACCGGCGAACTGATTACGTCGTCTGAAAAAGTCGATGAACGCGGATTCTTTGTTGCCGTGCTGCCCGAAGGCGCGCCCGATTATGCCTTGAACGTCCGTTATGCCGAAGATGCCGAGCCTGTGCGCGAAGAAGACCCTTACCGCTTCGGCTCCGCCCTGAAAGACATGGATTCTTGGTTGCTGGCGGAAGGCAAACACCTGCGTCCGTATGAAACTTTGGGCGCACATTTTGCCGAAGTGGACGGCGTGAAAGGCGTGAGCTTTGCCGTATGGGCGCCGAACGCGCAGCGCGTGTCCGTCATCGGCGAATTCAATCACTGGGACGGCCGCCGCCACGTCATGCGTTTCCACCGCGACAACGGCATTTGGGACATCTTCATCCCCGCCGTCAAACTCAACGCCCTCTACAAATTTGAAATCCGCGATGCCAACGGCAATGTGCGGCAAAAAACCGACCCGTATGCCTTCGGCGCAGAGTTGCGTCCGAATACCGCGTCTGTCGTGCGCGGTTTGCCGGAAAAAGTCGAAACACCCGTCTTCCGCGCCCGTGCCAACGCCATTGACGCGCCTATCAGCATTTATGAAGTGCATTTGGGTTCGTGGAAACGCAATCCCGAAAACAACTTCTGGCTGACTTACGAACAGCTCGCCAAAGAATTGGTCGCATACGTCAAAGACATGGGCTTCACCCATATCGAATTCCTGCCCGTTTCCGAATATCCGTTTGACGGCTCGTGGGGCTATCAGGCGACCGGATTGTATGCGCCGACCAGCCGTTTCGGTTCGCCCGACGAATTGCGCGCCCTGATTAAAGCCGCCCACGACGAAGGCATCGGCGTCATCCTAGACTGGGTGGTCGGACACTTCCCGACCGACGACCACGGGCTTGCCAAGTTTGACGGCACTGCGCTGTACGAACACGCCGACCCGCGCGAAGGCTACCACCAAGACTGGAACACCCTGATTTACAACTTCGGCAGAAACGAAGTCAAAAACTTCCTGCAAGGTAATGCCTTGTATTGGATAGAGCGTTTCGGTTTCGACGGCATCCGCGTGGACGCCGTCGCCTCCATGATTTACCGCAACTACTCGCGCAAAGACGGCGAATGGATACCCAACCAATACGGCGGACATGAAAACCTCGAAGCCATCGCCTTTCTACGCGATACCAACACCATGTTGAAAGAGGTCGTCCCCTCCGCCACCGAAATCGCCGAAGAATCCACCTCGTTCGCCAACGTAACCCGTCAAGAAGGTTTGAACTTCAGTTACAAATGGAATATGGGCTGGATGAACGACACCTTGCGCTACATGATGGAAGACCCCATCAACCGCAAATACCACCACAACAAAATGACCTTCGGCATGATGTACCAATACAGCGAAAACTTCGTCCTGCCGCTCTCGCACGACGAAGTCGTACACGGCAAACGCTCGCTGCTCGGACGGATGCCCGGCGACTGCTGGCAGCAATTCGCCAACCTGCGCGCCTACTACGGCTTCATGTACGGTTTCCCCGGCAAAAAACTCCTGTTTATGGGCAACGAGTTCGCGCAAGGCAGAGAGTGGAACTACAACGAAGGACTGGATTGGTTCCTGCTCGACCAAGAAGGCGGCTGGCACAAAGGCGTACAAAACTTCGTGCGCGATTTGAACCACGTCTATAAAGACACCGCGCCGCTTTACCAGCTTGACCAATGGCCGGAAGGCTTCGAATGGCTGGTCGCCGACGACGGCAACAATTCCGTCTTCGTCTTCGAACGCCGCGACCGCGAAGGCAACCGCGTCATCGTCATCAGCAACTTCACGCCCGTCGTCCACGACAGCTACCGCTTCGGCGTGAACGAAGCCGGCGAATACCGCGAAATCCTCAATTCAGACGACCCCGGCTACAACGGCAGCGGCGTATCCGCCGGACAAACCCTGCAAACCGAAGAAATCTGGTCGCACGGCAGACCCAACTCGCTCGCCGTCAAAGTACCGCCGCTGGCAACGGTTTACCTCTACAAAGCCGCCGAACCCGGCGCAATGGAGGCAGCCGAGCAGGCAGAAGGCGAAGCGTAAGCTTGAACTGAACTTGTTTTTGAACGCAGAAAGACAGCTTCAAACCAACCGCTTTGCCTGTTTCAGACGACCTTTTGAGATGAAGGGGTCGTCTGAAATTTTTTGGGGGGAACGAATAAGGTTTCGTCCTGATATTTTCATTTATGTTTGTTCGCCTGTTTTTACTCGGGCAAGAATGGCAGCAAACCGTCAGGCTTGCAGTTCAACGATGCAGGGTTTTAAGGGTATTGGTTTATATTGATGCTTCCTTCAAACCGCCTGAAACCGTTTTTTCAGACGACCCATATCCTCGTAAAACAAATTTAACTATCGGATTTTAATGATAATTGGAAGATGGCTTGCATTGAAGGCGAGGGCGGTTTGTTATATAGTGAAATAAAAAAACAGACCGGATGATTGAGTCGGGGCGTTTTGCGTGCTTGATATAGTGGATTAACTTTAAACCAGTACGGCGTTGCCTCGCCTTGCCGTACTATCTGTACTGTCTGCGGCTTCGTCGCCTTGTCCTGATTTAAATTTAATCCACTATAAAATAACGGTTGGTTGGCATTTGTATCGGCTCGGCTTGGGATGAGGCGTTGGTTTGCGACGGCAGCGTCCGCAGGCGGTCTGATATTTCAGAAGATTTTTGTTTCATTTGAGTCTTGGATATTTGTCCTATGACAACAATACAGGCAGATGAGGTGAAGATAATGAACGGTGTAACCAGTGCGCAATTTATTTCCGCAGGCATTTGTTTTTATCCTAGATGCGGCTACAAGCGGCTGTCGGAGCAGGCGATCGCGGAGCATTTGAATTCGAATTTGGAAACGTTCAACAGGATGTTTGCCGATAAAGACGAATTTGTGAAGGCGATGTTGATTGAGTACAGCAATCGGGCTTTGGGGCGGGTGTCGTTCGATTTTGCCCAAAATATCGAAGATACGGAGTGGCTGTATCAGATTGTCTGGCGGCTGGCGGTAACGATACGCGAGCATTTGGCGTGGATACACAGGATGCTGCTGGACAGCGAAGAAGGCGTGGATTTGATTACCAAAGCTTTGAAAAAGCAGCATAAGATGCTTGCCTGCGGGATGATTCAGCATATTAAGGCGTGCAACGGCAGGGAGGATGTGCCGGAACTGGCTCTGTTTAATCAGTTTGAGTTTCTCAACGGTGCGGTCATCTCGCCGATGATTATGAACACGCGCTACCGTATGTTGGGGATACTGACTGATGAGATGAACGGGCGGCATGAGGATTTGCTGACCGATTCGTCCATCCACCAAAGGATAGATTGGGCGTTTGCCGCGCTGTTTCCGCAATACCGCTCTAAGGCGCGTCCGTTTTGACGATTAAGGTGTAACGCAACATGAAAAAAGCTGTTATTGCTTCTCTTGCCGTCGCGCTGGCTGCGGGCGGCGTGTGGTATGTCCTTCAAAACCAAAAAGAAACCCTGCCGACATGGATTGCGCAATCCAACGGGCGGCTGGAGCTGAACCGCATCGATGTCTCCAGCCTGTATCCGGGGCGGGTGAAGGCGGTATTGGTGGAAGAGGGCGCGGACGTGAAAGAGGGCGATATTCTGGCGGAACTGTCGTCTGAAACCAGCAACAGCCGTTTGGAAGAAGCGCGGGCAGCGGAATTGCGGCAAGAAGAGGCAGTCGGGCGCGCCAAAGCCGCCGAAGCGCAGATGAAACAGACGGTTGCGCGCGCGCAGGCAAATGTGGACGCGAACAGGCAGCAGCTGCGAGTGGCGAAAATGGAGCTGGACAATGCGCGTAAATTGCTTGCCGACCAGCTGGTGTCGCAATCGGAAGTCACCAAGCGTCAGGCAGATTATGAGCGCGCTGTTGCAGCAGTCAAAGCAGCCGAAGCGGCACGGGACGAAGCGCGGGCGACAGTGGCGCAAAGTACTGCCGCACAAGCGGAAGCGCGCGCCGGTGTGGAACAGGCGAGGGCGGCAGTCAAATCGGCCACATCCGCCAACGATGATATGAACATCCGCGCGCCGATAGCCGGCAGGGTGGAATACACCATTGCGGAAGCAGGCAACGTGGTCGCGGCGGGTTCGAAAGTGGTCAGCCTGCTTGATCCTGCCGATGTTTCGATGAATATTTTCCTGCCGACCGACAGCATGAGCCGTCTGAAAGTCAATGATGATGCGCGTATCCGTTTGGACGGCATTGACGCGGTGTTCCCCGCCAAAATCAAATTTATCGCGACGGACGCCCAGTTTACACCCAAGTCGGTGGAAACGGTCGATGAACGCGCGAAGCTGATGTTTAAAGTGAAATTGCAAGTGCCGCGCGAAACGGCGGTGAAATACAACCGCCTGCTGAAAGGCGGGCTGACGGGCAATGGTTTTGTAAAAACCGACGCTAAGGAGGCTTGGCCTGCCGAGTTGGCGGTGAGGTTGCCGAATTAATAGCGCTCAAATTCGGACTACCTCAAGTTAAAACAAAGGGTTATGGCTAGAAGAGGTCGTCTGAAAACAGGATTTTGCTTTTCAGACGACCTCTTTCCATTCAAGCATCACCACTATAAAAAGAACACATATCCGGAAACGCCGCCAAACGCGTTTCCATCAAATCAGGACAAACAAAATGAAAACCAAAACATGGCGCATTGAAGAAGGTGCGCCTTATCCGATGGGCGTGTCGCTGACTGAGGAAGGGGCGAATTTTGCGCTGTTTTCCATCCATGCCGAAAAAGTCGAGCTGTGCCTCTTTGACAAGGGAGGGGAAACCCGTTTGGAAATGCCTTCGCGGCGCGGGTCGGTGTTTTACGGCTTTGTGCCGGAGGTCGGGGCAGGGCAGCGGTATGGTTTTCGTGTTTACGGACGCGCTGATGCGCCGGGCGGCTCGTGTTTCAATCCAAACAAATTGTTGATTGACCCGTATTCCAAAAAAATCGATGGCAAACCGAGTTATCGGGACGATGAGGAAATGGCGTGGTTTCGTCCGGAAGACGGGCGGGACAATGCGGCGGTGGCGCCCAAAAGCGTGGTAGTGGGCGATGATGATTTTGATTGGGGCGGCGACCGCCGTCCGAACCATCCGTGGGGCAGGACGATAGTGTATGAAGCCCATGTGAAAGGGTTTACCAAGCAGTTCCCCGATTTGGAACACGCGGGAACGTATCAAGCGCTGACCGATCCGCGCGTGATTGATTATTTGAAAACTTTGGGCGTTACCGCCGTCGAGCTGCTGCCGGTACACCAGCATTTGGATGAATACCACCTGCAAAAAATAGGCTTGAGCAATTATTGGGGCTACAACACGTATTCCCATTTTGCCGTCGAGCCGTCTTATGCCGCCGATGCCGAACGCGCGGCGGAAGAGTTGAAGCAGGCGGTCAAAGCCTTGCATCAGGCGGGCTTGGAAGTGATATTGGATGTCGTGTACAACCATACCGCCGAGCAGGATGAAAAAGGCCCGATGCTTTGCCAGCGCGGCATAGACAATGCTTTGTGGTATTGGCTGAAGCCCGACGGCAGCTATGAAAACTGGTCGGGTTGCGGCAATACGTTGAACATCGTCCGCCGCGACGTAACCCGCTGGGCGGCGGACAGCCTGCGCTATTGGGCGGAAACATTTCATGTGGACGGTTTCCGCTTCGACTTGGGAACGGTATTGGGGCGCGAACCCGATTTTCAGGCTTACGGACGCTTTTTTCAGGTGGTGTACCAAGACCCCGTGTTGGCACGCTGCAAACTGATTGTCGAGGCGTGGGACATCGGCGAAGGCGGCTATCACTTGGGCAATTTCCCGCAGCCTTTTGCCGAGTGGAACGGACGTTTCCGCGACGATATGCGCGCGTTTTGGGTGTGGGAAAGCGGCAATTTAGGTGCGTTTGCCGAACGTCTGGCGGGGTCGTCTGATATTTTCAACCACAGCGGCCGTCATCCTTCCGCCAGCATCAATTTCATCACCGCACACGATGGTTTTACGCTGCGCGATTTGGTCAGCTACAACGAAAAACACAACCATGCCAACGGCGAAGACAACCGCGACGGGCATAACGAAAACATCAGCTACAACCACGGCATCGAGGGCGAAACCGAAGATGCGGCGATTTTGGAAGACCGTTCCTACACCGTCAAAGCTTTGCTTGCCTCGCTGTTCCTTGCCAACGGCACGCCCATGCTGTTGGCGGGTGACGAGTTCGGCAACAGCCAACAGGGCAACAACAACAGCTATTGTCAGGACAACCCGATAACTTGGCTGGATTGGCAGCAGGCGGACGAAGCGTTGCAAGGCTATACGCGCGATTTAATCCGCCTGCGCCAAGAAATCAAATTATTGGGTGATGATGTCTGGTGGAAACAAGAGCGCGTCCGCTGGCTCAATATCCAAGGAGAACCGATGAGCGAGCTTTGTTGGCACAACCGCGGCGCAAAAGCCATGCAGATCGTTTTGGATGATGAATGGCTGCTGTTGATCAATGCCAAACGTAGTCAACAAATATTTAACCTGCCTCAAGGAAGTTGGCAGATTTCTTGCGTACCATCCGAGAAGTTTAATTACAATGCAGACGGCAAGCTGACAGTCGAACATATGGGTATTTGGATTTTGCAGCGTAAGAATACATCGCCGAATATATGACATATGTCATTAATAGGATGTTTTTAAAAGAAACCCTATTATTTGCACTGCCTCAGTTATAATGCCGAAGATGAGTAATAAATTTACCTGATTGACCTGCTTAACGGAACATAAAGGCATACGGCTTTTCAGACGACCTCAGACTGCCAAAAGATACAAATTCCCCCGCTTCATCATCCTATCCCCAACAGAGAAAGGCTATCATGGCTAAGAAAAAACAACCCATTTCAGGTTTTGATTATGTCATGCCGAAACCGGATGCCGAAACCATCCGCAAGTCCATCGTCTATAAATTGATTTTCATTTTGGGCGTCGATCCGAAAGAGGCGACCGAACACCAATGGCTCAACGCCGCCATGCTCGCCGCGCGCGACCTGATTGCCGAAGACTTCCTGCAAACCCGCCGCGCCCACATCGACAACGGCAAACGCATGGTTTACTACCTTTCCATGGAATTCCTGTTGGGACGCGCCTTCGTCAACGCTTTGATTAACGAAGGCGTGTATGCCGAATTTGAAGAGGCGTTCAAACAACTGGGTAAAGAGTTCGCCGACATTTGCGAACAAGAACAAGACCCCGGTTTGGGCAACGGCGGTTTGGGCCGCTTGGCCGCCTGCTTCCTCGACTCGCTCGCCACCTTGCGCATTCCCGCCATGGGCTACGGCATCCGCTATCAATACGGTATGTTCAAACAAGAAATCGTGGACGGCCAGCAGGTCGAAAAACCCGATTTGTGGCTCGACCAAGATTTGGCATGGCAAATCGGCCGCCCGAACAAACAATACGCCGTCAGCTTCGGCGGACAGGTCATCAATATGGGTGACAAAAAAGAATGGCATCCGAGCGAAGAAATTTCCGCGATGGCATACGATGAAATCATCCCCGGCTACGGCGGCGACGTCGCCAATCCGTTGCGCCTGTGGACGGCTCACGCCGGTAGCCGCTTCGACTTGGCAGATTTCAACCGCGGCGATTACGCTTCCGCCGTCCGCGCGCAAAACAGCGATGAAAACATCTCGCGCGTCCTCTATCCGAACGACTCCACCGACAGCGGCCGCGAACTGCGCCTGAAACAGGAATATTTCCTGGTTTCCGCATCCGTACAAGACATCGTGGCGCGCCACAAATGCCGTTTCCCCAGCATCAAAAACCTTGCCGATAAAGTCGCCATCCACCTGAACGACACCCACCCCGTGCTGGCGATTCCCGAGCTGATGCGCATCCTGATTGACGAAGAAGGCATCGCATGGACCGAAGCATGGAATATGTGCTGCAAGATTTTCTCTTACACCAACCACACTCTGATGAGCGAAGCCTTGGAAACTTGGCCGGTCGATTTGATGGGGCGCCTGCTGCCGCGCCATTTGGACATCATCTTTGAAATCAACGCCTACTTCTTGAACGCCCTGCGCGCCATCGGCAACTTCGACGACGACTTCGTCCGCCGCGTGTCCATCATCGATGAGAACAACGGCCGCCGCGTCCGCATGGCATGGCTGGCAGTCATCGGTTCGCACAAAGTCAACGGCGTGGCGAAAATCCACTCCGACCTGATGACCACTTCCATATTCGCCGACTTTGCCAAAGTGTTCCCCGAACGCTTCACCAACGTAACCAACGGCGTAACCCCGCGACGCTGGATCAACATCGCCAACCCCGAGTTGACCCGCTTCCTCGATAAACACTTGGGCGAACAAGACTGGCGCCTGCATTTGGACAATCTGACCAAGCTCAACGAAAAAGTTGACGATGCAAGCGTGCAGGCAGAGTTCGGCGCAGTGAAAAAAGCTGCCAAAGAACGCCTCGCCAAATACATCGAAACCGAATTGGGCATCAAGGTCAACACGGACGCATTGTTTGACATCCAAATCAAACGCATCCACGAATACAAGCGCCAGGCGTTGAACGTGATGCACATCGTCGACCGCTACAACAAAATCCTGGAAAACCCGGATTTCGACTGGCAGCCGCGCGTCTTCATCTTTGCCGGTAAAGCCGCATCCGCCTACTACATGGCGAAAAAAATCATCCGCCTGATTAACGATGTAGCGAAAACCATCAACAACGACGAACGCATCCGCGACCTGATTAAAGTCGTCTATATCCCGAATTACAGCGTCAGCCTCGCCCAAATCATCATCCCCGCCGCCGATTTGCACGAACAAATCTCATTGGCAGGCACGGAGGCATCGGGTACCAGCAACATGAAGTTCGCCCTCAATGGCGCGCTCTGCATGGGTACGCTGGACGGCGCGAACGTCGAAATTCTGGAAAAAGTCGGCGCGGACAACTGCTTTATCTTCGGAAACACCGTTGAACAAGTGGAAGAACTCCGCCGCAACGGCTACGACCCGCTGGGCTACATCGAACGCGATCACGACCTGCGCCGCGTCGTCAACCAAATCAGCAGCGGCATGTTCTCCCCCGAAGAGCCGAACCGCTATAACGACGTCCTGCAACCTTACGGCGATTTCTATCAACTGATGGCGGATTTCCGCAGCTACATCGACACGCAATACAAAGCGGACGAACACTACCGCAATGTTGCCGCATGGCGAAGATCCGCATTGATCAACATCGCCAATATGGGCTTCTTCTCGTCCGACCGGTCCATCGCCGACTACTGCCGCGATATTTGGTACATCAAGCCGCTGACTTTGAAAGAGCTGCCTAAACACCAATTAGTTTGATATGAATGAAGCAGTAAACGAAACAGCCGATACGGGAAAGTATCGGCTGTTTTTGCTTGTATGGCTTAGTTCAAGGAGAACCCTGTAAGAAGAGTCGTCTGAAACCATTTTCCTTGGTTTTCAGACGATCTCTGTTCTCTTTATATCAAGGCAATTCGGGGCAATCAGATATATTGAACCGAAATAATGTCGTATTCGCGTACGCCGCCGGGGGCTTGTACTTCGGCGACATCGCCTTCCTCTTTGCCGATTAGGGCGCGGGCAATGGGGGAGCCGACGTAGATTTTGCCTTCTTTGATGTCTGCTTCGTCTTCCCCGACGATTTGATAGGTAACGTGTTCTTCGGTTTCCAAATCTTCCAGCGTTACGGTCGTGCCGAAGACGATTTTGCCTTCTGCGTGGATTTCAGCGGGATTGATGATGTGCGCCATGGACAATTTGTGTTCCAACTCGGAAATTCGTCCTTCGATAAAGCCTTGTTTTTCTTTGGCGGCTTCGTATTCTGCGTTTTCGGACAAGTCACCGTGCGAACGGGCTTCGGCGATGGCTTCGATGATTTCGGGACGGGCGACGCTTTTGAGGCGTTGCAATTCTTGTTTGAGCAATTCTGCGCCGCGTACGGTCAATGGAATTTTTTGCATGGTTTGTCATCTCCGCAAAAGCGTTTGGACTGCTTTTGCCTAGTAAAAAATGCGGTAAATATAATCCGCAAAATGAAAATAAAAATACAAGCCGCCTAAATCTCGGCGGCTTGTCTGTGTAAGAATGAATGGCGGTATTGTACCAAAATCAGGGGAAACTGCAACGGCAATCGGCTTTTTCCCTGCTCTGGTGTGGCTTTAGTCCAAATGTTCGCTGCTTTGCGCCAAAACGGTACGGTTGCCGTTGGTTTCGGCAGGCGAAACGATGCCGTCTGCTTCCATTTGGTCAATCAGGCGGGCGGCGCGGTTGTAGCCGATGCGTAATTGGCGTTGGATGCCGGAAATGCTGGCTTTGCGCGTTTTCAGAACGACGGAGACGGCTTCGTCATACATCGGGTCAACTTCGCTGTCGCTGCTACGGTTAATGCCAGGCAGATCGTCGGTTGTGCCGCTCATCAGAATATCGTCGATGTAATCCGGCTCGCCGAATTGTTTCAGATATTCGACTACGCGGTGTACTTCGTCGTCTGAAGCGAATGCGCCGTGGACACGTTGCGGATAACCTGTACCGGGCGGCAGGAACAGCATATCGCCTTGTCCGAGCAGGTTTTCCGCGCCCATTTGATCGAGAATCGTGCGGCTGTCGATTTTGCTGGACACTTGGAAAGCGATGCGTGTCGGGATGTTGGCTTTAATCAGACCTGTGATGACATCGACGCTGGGGCGTTGCGTGGCAAGGATCAAATGGATGCCTGCCGCGCGGGCTTTTTGGGCAAGGCGGGCAATCAGTTCTTCGATTTTCTTGCCTGCGGTCATCATCAAATCGGCGAACTCGTCAACCACGACTACGATAAACGGCAGTTTTTCCAAAGGTTCGGGATCGTCGGGCGTCAGGCTGAACGGGTTGGCAATTTTCATGCCTTGCGCGGCAGCTTCCATGATTTTTTGATTGAAGCCCGCAAGGTTGCGCACGCCTACATGACTCATCAAACGATAGCGTTTTTCCATTTCGTTGACGCACCAGTTGAGCGCATTGGCCGCCAGCTTCATATCGGTAACGACAGGCGCGAGCAGGTGCGGAATGCCTTCGTAAATGCTCAATTCCAGCATTTTCGGGTCAATCATAATCATGCGCACGTCTTCAGGCGTCGCTTTGAAGAGCATAGATAAAATCATGGCATTAACGCCGACCGATTTACCCGAACCGGTCGTACCGGCAACCAGCAAATGCGGTGCTTTGCCCAAGTCGGTAACGACGGGCTGACCGGTAATGTCCTGACCAAGCGCGAGCGTCAGCTTGGATTTGGATTCGGCAAACGCGGGCGAATTGAAGATTTCGCTCAGGCGTATCATTTGGCGTTTCGGGTTCGGCAGCTCCAAGCCCATGCAGGTTTTGCCGGGTATGGTTTCGACGACGCGGATAGAGGCAACGCCGAGCGAACGGGCAAGGTCTTTTTCGAGGTTTATGACCGAATTGCCGCGCACGCCGACATCAGGTTCGATTTCGTAACGCGTAATCACCGGACCGGAATAGGAATCCACGACTTTGACTTTGACCTTAAATTCCGCCAGCTTTTCTTCGATGGTGATGCTGTTGTTTAACAATTCTTCTTCGGTCTGCGTGGCGGCAGGGTCGAATTGGGGCGGGAGGAGCAAGTCTGTGGTTGGCAGTGGGTACTTCAGGTCGTCTGAAAACTTGTAAAACACCCCGGTCTCTTCTTCTGAATCTGCATCAGCATCATCGGCAGCATAACCCGTCGCAAGATCGGCATGATGTATCGGCTGATGATGTTCAAAGGCAGAAATTTCCGTATCTTCCGTATGGGCGGATTCAGTTTCAGCATTTCTCTGTACATTTCCGCCTGCGACTTCATCCTCCGTTTCGGATTCACTGATTAAGTAATCATGAATCGAGCGGACAGGATTATCGCTGACATGCGCATTGACTTCAGAATGGAAAGCAGGGATTTCCCAAGCGGGGCGCGCTACCGGAGGATCGACGATTTCCGGCGCAACAGGTGGCGGCGTAAAGCTCGGCGGCGTCGGGATATCGATTGGCGACGGGGTAACGGTCGGTACTTCGGGCGGCTCGACTACGGTTGCGGTAGGGGCGGGCTGTCTTGAAATATAGACTGCTTTTTCTTTTGGCGGAGCGACAGGTTCGGTGCGAAGCGTTTTAGGCGGGAACAGCGGTTTGCGTGTGACGGAACGCTCAACCGTTTGCTCAGGCCGCAGATCGGCTTCTTCCGACAATTTCACCTGCGCGGCAGCAGATTGCTGCTTGCGCGCCAGTTTTTCCGCCGCCGCTTCAGCATGGCGAACCGTCCGTCGGCGGCTTGCAGGAATCAGGTTTGCCAAAATTTCGTCGTTTTGAATGATTTGCGGCTGGAAATCGCGCACAGGCGCAACAGCGGCGGCAAGGCGCTGGCGTGCTGCCGTACTTCGAGCCAATGTGTTCCGAATATCCGTCACATCAATCTCTGCACGGCTATCCAGATTGTCAACGACAGGCAAAATGGCTTCGCGCTCGGCTGTGCGCAATGCGGTTTGCACGGTTTCGATATGCGGCGCACTGGCTTTGGGGATTTGGATGCCATTGACGCCCGCCATGACGCGCTCGCGGGTCCGGCGCAGTACGGGATCGTTGAAATCGATAATCTGCAAACCTTTCATCGGTGTCACCGATGCGCGGATGAGTTGGATTTCCCCGTCATCGTTATTCCGGTCGCCTGCAGGATGGCTGACGGTCTGCTGCTCTTCCCATTCCTGTAACGCCGCTTCATTGAGCGAACGGGTTGCCTCTTCCAAAGTAATTTCTTCAAAGCCTTCGTCTTTAACGATACGGGGAATATATTCAGGCTCTTCGGTTTCGACAAAAGGAACGATATACGGCGTATCTTTCCTTTCGGCTGCGTGTTGTTGAGGCGGCTCGGCTTGGGGGACTTGTTCTGCCGACGGATTTTCAGACGACCTTTCAATATCGGCATCTTGATGATATTCGTGTTTTGCTTCTTGGCTTTCGAAGAAACCCGCTATGTCTTCCATACCGGTTTCAGATTCTTCGTTTTCAGTGTTTGCCGGTTGCTCGGATAATTGCTCATTCTGCGAAGTGTAACGCGCCGCCATCAGGCGCAGGCGTGCGATGGTTTTTCCGTATGCCGCTTTGGCATCTTCTGAAAATTGATGTGGAGAATCAGCATCCTGACCGTTAGGAATATATTTGCCCTCTTGCATGCCGCGCTCTAAGCGCGCCAATTCGTGCTGCCACTCACGTTCTTGTTTTCTGTGCAGCCAAAATACGCCGCAAATGGCACACAATAAAATGATAATCAGCACTGTCCAAAACATTCGCTGTTTCCCTTGAAATAAACGGCAAAGGTCGTTATTTTAGCGTGTTTCAGCACTAAACAAAACAAGTCCGCAGCGAATTTCGTCTGCGGGGTATAATGCAGGTCGTCTGAATATTTACCCTCGGTCTGGTTTCGTATGAATTTTCAAGCCGCATGGTTTTCCAGTTCGATTTTAATCGCCGCTTGGCTGCTGTTGTCTACTCTGCTTCTCGCTTGCGCGCGTCCGGCATGGCGATCCATGCAGAAGCACCATTCCGCCTTCATCCTCTCGGCCCTGATACTGACGACCGCATGGTGCCTGAATGCAATGACTGACGAAGGGCAGCTCGCGCAAATGAGCTACCACCTGCTTGCCATGAATTTGGTTGCCCTGATGATTGGCGCACCTGCTGCATTATGGCTGGGTTCGGCTTTGCTTCTTCCTTATCTTTTATTGTTCAACGGCGGCGACGGATACGCCTATCCCGTCAACGCCCTCGCCTTGCTCTTACCACCGCTTATCGTCAATCAGCTCTCTTGCCGCTTGGTCAACCGTCTTCCCGCAAATATTTTTATCTTCATTTTTGTCAACGGCTTCATCGCATCCGCCGTAGGCATGATGCTGACCGGACTGGTACTGGTCAGCGTTTTGGATATGAGCCATGCCTTCTCAACCTCCGTACTTTGGACCACCGCCTTTCCTATTTTCATCCTGATCGCCTGGGCGGAAGCCTTTCTCAGCGGCATCACTACCGCCATTTTCATCGCACTCAGACCGCAATGGATCAACACTTTTGACGACAACCGATATTTGAAATCCAGCAATAAAATTTGGTAAACGGTAAAGGGTCGGTAGTACATGAGGAATTGATATTTCAAGTTATAGACCGCAATGAGGTCATAAGGTCATAATGATGGATATAACATCTTTCTTAAAAACGGGCAGATTTAAAGATTTATTTGTTGGTATGTCGTATAGTGACTTTCACAAGCATAAACGGTTTAAAAAGCTGACTAAATGGTTATACGACGAAGGTAACGTAGAAGGTGGTTTTTCCATTTTTTGGAAAGGATTGGAGGTTGGGGTTACGGATGATATCGTTTATTCATTGTCAATAGACCCTTGTTTTAAAGGCGTTACCATTGCAAAGCAATATAAAATTAATAGAAAATTAACTATTGAGAAATTGATAAAATATTTGTTTTTTGCTGATATTGGATGGCAGTTTGTATCTAGAGACGAGTGGGAACATGAGTGTGAAATAAAAACCGAAGGTGGCGTTTCTATTGTCTTTTCATTTGATTTAAAAGGGGTAAAAATTTCTAAATTTTCTATTTCATGGGAAGAGGGAATATAAGGCTATACTCCAAAATCGCCCTCTACTTGAAATTAAAAAAACAAACAGTGAGTAAGTTATGGAAACCTTTTTTAACTATGTTATATCTCTAGCAGTGTCATCATCTAGTTTGCCTTATATTTCAAACTATTATTACGACTCGCAATATGAATGGTTAAAAATATCCATATCTAAAAACAATACTACAAAAGTGTGCGGAAATATCGATATAAGCAAAACCAATCTGCAATATAAACTGCTTTGCGGAAAAGAAAATGGAAAGGGGCTGATTTCATTGGATAAAATAAAATTTCATTACGAAAAGAGCATCTTTTCTGCACAAAGTATCACAAGTGGAAAAGTGCTTTTTTCAGTTTCCTGCACGCAAGAACAATGTAGAGATATAGAAAAATATATTGAGAAGTAATAAGGCTTGAATACATTTTCAAACTCTTTAGGTCGTCTGAAAACCAATTTTCAGACGACCTTTTATCTGAGATACGGATATCATCAAACCATCTTCAAATATCGTCATTTATGAATGATTTTTCTCTTTCTTACTCAAAAAACTCATGTTAAGCGGAGTAAAGCCCATGCGGAAGCGTGGTACAATATTGTCAACAATTTAAGGCGTTTTCCTCGCGGAGAACGCTGTTTTTCATTCGACATCAAGAGGCTTTTATGAAATTTTTAGACCGTGAGGCGACGATTGCCAAGCCGGGTTTCAACCGTTGGCTGGTGCCGCCTGCCGCTTTGGCGGTGCATCTTGCCATCGGGCAGATTTATGCGTATTCCGTGTTTAACGCGCCGCTGACCAAGCTTATCGGCATTACCGAATCGGCTGCCGGGGATTGGAAGCTGACGACTGTGGGCTGGATTTTCAGTATCGCGCTGGCTATGTTGGGCGCGTCTGCTGCTTTGTTCGGCACTTGGATGGAGCGTGTCGGCCCGCGCAAGGCGATGTTTGTCGCGGCGTGCTGTTTCAGCTTGGGCTTTTTTGTGTCGGCACTCGGCGTCAGTACGCATAATCTGTTTCTCCTCTATTTGGGTAACGGCGTGATCGGCGGCATCGGCTTGGGGTTGGGCTATATCGGGCCTGTGTCCACTTTGATGAAGTGGTTTCCCGACAAACCGGGCATGGCGACGGGTTTGGCGATTATGGGGTTCGGCGGCGGTGCGATGCTTGCTTCGCCGTTGTCCGTATCGTTGATGAATGCGTTTTCAGACGACGTGTCGGTCGGCGTTGCACCGACTTTTGTCGTTTTGGGGCTGTTTTACCTTGTGTTGATGATGTTCGGCGCCTTCACCATCCGCGTGCCGGCGGAGGGTTGGAAACCTGAAGGCTATGTCGCGCCGAAAGTGAAAAACAAGCTGGTCAGCAGCAATCATGTCAATGTTTCCCAAGCGATGAAAACGCCGCAATTTTGGCTGTTGTTTTGGGTGTTGTGCCTGAACGTGACTGCTGGTATCGGCGTTTTGGGGCAGGCTTCGGTCATGATTCAGGAGCTGTTTTCAGAGGCGTCGGTCGGCAAACAAGCGGCAATCGGCGCGGGGGCGGCGGCAGGTTTCGTCAGTCTTTTGAGCCTGTTCAATATGGGCGGACGGTTTTTATGGTCCAGCGTTTCCGACAAACTCGGACGTAAAAATACCTACACCATCTTTTTCGTACTCGGTTCGCTACTGTATTTTGCCGTTCCGTCCATTGGCGAAAGTGGAAACAAGGCTTTGTTTATTATTGGATTCTGCGTCATCATTTCCATGTATGGCGGCGGTTTTGCCGCGATTCCGGCTTATTTGAAAGACTTGTTCGGCACTTATCAGGTCGGTGCGATTCACGGACGTATTTTGCTGGCGTGGTCAACCGCTGCCGTGATCGGTCCGGTTTTGGTGAACTACATCCGCCAAAGCCAAATCGACAGCGGTGTTCCCGCCGCGCAGGCTTACGGTGTGACCATGTACATCATGGCGGGTTTGTTGATTGTCGGTTTGCTGTGCAACCTTGCCGTCAGATCGGTTCATGAAAAACACCATGAAACCGACATCAAAACAGCGGCGCACAGCGGCAATCCCGATGACGAAACTGCTGTTTCCGATGCCTACTTGTTGCAGGAAAAAGTTGCGGCAGGCGGTTTTTCGGTTTGGTGGCGTTGGACTTTGGTCGGCGTCCCGCTGGCTTACGGCGTGGTGATGGTGTTCGTCAAGGCATTGGATTTGTTCCGTTAGGCTTTCGGATGCCGACGTTAGGTCGTCTGAAATGCAGATATGGGTTTTCAGACGACCTTTGAGAGGAAAGACCGGCTTTTGTTTGTATAGTGGATTAACTTTAAACCAGTACGGCGTTGCCTCGCCTTAGCTCAAAGAGAACGATTCTCTAAGGTGCTGAAGCACCAAGTGAATCGGTTCCGTACTATCTGTACTGTCTGCGGCTTCGTCGCCTTGTCCTGATTTAAAGTTAATCCACTATATAACCGTCTGATTGGTAAAAGCATTAGTGTGCAATGCCAATTGAGATAAGGTTTGCACGAAGTATGGCAGGGCAAATCGGTAATTTATACCGGACCGGATTTGTGATACATTTTTGCCTTCACAAACCGCAGCAAGCTGCCGGTCAAACGGGAAATCTGTCTTCTTCCCGTTTGTTGACCCATGATAGGAAAAGAAATGTTTTGGTATATCGTAGGATTTTTTGCTTTCGTAGTTGCCGTCCTTGCGCTTTGGGTGAATGCCAGCGCATTTGGTATGCAGGAGGACGGCACGCCGCAATCGGAATATGAAAAACGCTTGGGCTTGGGGGCAAAATTGAAGGATAAGGAAACTGCTATGAAAGAACGCGAAGCGGCAAGGTTTCATCCTGATGATTGATGCTGCATTGCGATTCTTCCTTCGGATATACGCCGGACTCGGTGTTCTGAAACCTTAGACCATCATGTAAAAAGGTCGTCTGAAACCTAAATTTGGTTTTCAGACGACCTTTTTGTTTACGGCTTTACCGTTTATTCGATGACAACGCGCGCGTTAAGCGGCTGGACGGGGCGGCTGTTGTGCGAGCCGATGGCGCGGGTGAATTTTTCTGCCTGCGCCTGATCGATGTGGTCGTAGGTTTTCAATACCAGCCACGATACGCCTTCGCTGCACGGCGGCGTGGTCAGCGAACCGGCAAAGCGGTAGTAATTCAGCCGTTTCGGCAGCAGGGTGCCGGCGTCGAAGGCTTTGTCGAGGTTTACCTTTCCTTCTTTCATCGGCATCACGTTCCATATAGGCGCGAGGCGGTCGTTGGTTTTGCCGGCTTCGTACAATACTGCCAGTACCAAAGGCTGGCGGTTTTCGTCTAGGTGGACGAAGTGGGCTTCCATCGGGAAGGTGCGGCCTTTGATTTGGTTTTCACTGGGGACGTGGAAATGGAATTGTTTCAGGGTGTAGGTGCGGCCGCTCACGGTCAGGGTATTGCCGCCTTCGGGGTAGTTGACTTGGATGGTGTGGCCGTTGTTTTCCACGTTAACCGTGCTCGGTTTGTAATTGACTTTGATGGCAGGCAGTTTGCCGGAGACGGTTTCGGTGATGTTGACGGGGGATTGGTTTTTGCCTGTGGAACACAAACGGAACTCTTCAGACAGGCTGCCCCAGCTTTCGGGGGAATCGTGTCCGGTGTAGCCCCAATGGGTGTGGTTTCCATGTGCGGCGGCGGAGAATGCTGCGAAGGTGGACAGCAGGAAAACAGTCAGGCGAGGCAGCGTGAGGTTCAAGCAGGGCATTGCAATATCCTTTCTGTAAGGAGGAGGGAAAAAAGCATTGCGGTGCGTATGTAGATTATTGTTATTTTTTATTTAACCATAGCCATATTAAATCATTAGGTCAAGCCTTCTTGGGTTAATTCTGTTAAGGCTATGAAGTTAAGGCGAATTCATTTTTTAAAAAACGATATTGTCGTTTTGAAAATTGATAATAATTTGAAATAGAAAATGCCTATTTTTCATCCCTTAAAAATTTAAGGAAAGCCGACTTATGAAAAAGGTCGTCTGAAAACCTGAATTTGGGTTTCAGACGACCTTTTGCCTTGCCTGACAAGGGTTATTTGTGCAGCCCGCATTCTTTGCTGTCTTTGCTTTCCCACCACCAGCGTCCGGCGCGGATGTCTTCGTCTGCTTTGACGGGGCGGGTGCAGGGTTCGCAGCCTATGCTCGGGTAGCCTTGGAAATACAGGGCATTGAGCGGGACGTCGTAGGCTTGCGCGTATGCCCAGACGTCGTTTTCTTCCCAGTCGAAAATGGGGTTGAACTTGGCGATGTTGCGGCTGTGGTCGGTTTCTTCGAAATCCAATTCGCTGCGGGTTGCCGATTGGCTGCGGCGTTGTCCGGTCAGCCAGGCGGGGGCGTTTTTCAGGGCGCGGTTGAGCGGCTCGATTTTGCGGATGTGGCAGCAACGGCGGCGCAGCTCGACGCTGTCGTACATGGCGGTTGCGCCGAATTCCTGCTCAAACTGTCGCGCGCTTTCGGGATCGGGGTGGAAAACTTCCAGCTCGGTTTGGTAGCGGACGTTGACGGCGGTAATCAGGGCGGCGGTTTCGGGATTGAGCTTGCCGGTGTCGAGGGTGATGATGCGCAGGGGAAGTTTCAGGCGGCAGATGGCGTCGGTAACGATCATGTCTTCGACGGCAAGGCTGGAGGCGAAAACGGCTTGCGGATAGCGGCGGGCGATGTGTTTGAGGCGGGTTTCGAGCGTGGCGGTCAACTCGGGCAGCCGGCGCCGTTCGGCTTCGCCTGTCGTCGGGATGCGCCAAAGCTGGGGACGGAAGAGGGACATGGTTGGCTTGTTCCTTGGTTTTTGTTTTCAGACGACCCCTCTTGCAGCAAAGGGGTCGTCTGAAAGTTTGTACGGAACATTATTGTCAGGCGGTCTCGCGCGAAGGGGAAAGAATGCTTTTCTATTTCTTTATAACCAAAGCGATTGCTGCTGGTCTTTCGGCACGAGGTGGTTCACGCCTATGCCGATCAGGCGGAAGGCGTCTTCGCGCTGGGGCGGCACGCGCTGCATCAGGGTTTGCGCGGCGCAAAGCAGGGCGTCGGTGTCGGGCAGGACGGAAGAGTAGGTCAGGGAGCGGGTGATGATGCGGAAATCGTGGGTTTTCAGCTTGAGGGTTACGCCTTTGGCTTCGACGTTTTTGCGTGCGATTTGCCGCCACAGGTCTTCAGCAAGGTGGGGCAGATGTCCGGCTGCCTGTTCGAGCGACAGGTCTTCGGGCAGGGTGATTTCGGTGGAGATTTGGAGGCGTTCGCGTTCGGCTTTGACGGGGCGTTCGTCCGTACCGCGCGCCAAATCATAGAGGCGGTAGCCGTAGCGTCCGAAATGGTTTAAGAGTTCGCCGCGCTCGAAACGGCGCAAATCGCCTGCCGTCTGCATACCCAGCGACTGCATTTTTTTCAGCGTTACCTTGCCCACGCCGGGGATTTTGCCCAAAGGCAGGGTTTCCAAAAATGCCATGACTTTGTGCGGCGGCAGGACGAATTGCCCATTCGGCTTGCGCCAGTCCGACGCGATCTTCGCTAGAAATTTGTTCGGCGCGATGCCTGCGGAAGCAGTCAGGCCGGTTTCCTCAAAAATGGCGGCGCGGATTTCTTTGGCGACTTCGCTGGCGTATGGGATGTTTTTGAAATTATGGGTCACGTCAAGATAGGCTTCGTCCAGCGACAGGGGTTCGATTAAATCAGTATAGCGCCTGAATACGGCGTGAATCTGCGCGGAAACCTGACGGTACAAATCGAAATGCGGCGGCACATACACCGCTTGCGGACACAGCCTTTTCGCCGTCGCCACCGACATCGCGGAATGCAGCCCGAACTGCCGCGCCTCATACGATGCGGCGCAAATCACCGAACGCGCACCCTCCCACGCGACGACCACGGGCAGCCCTTTCAAATGCGGCTGCTCGCGCAGTTCTACCGATGCGTAGAACGCGTCCATGTCGATATGGATGATTTTGCGCTGGGACATTGAAGACGGTCGGGAAGGAAAAAGAGACGGGTATTTTAGCGGAAAACGATAGAGGAAGGTCGTCTGAAACGGCATTTGGTTTTCAGACGACCTTTGATCAGAGAAAGCAAACAGACTTTGCAGATTTGCCCAATGGCTCGAACCTACGCCGTTTCATGCGCCCATTGGGGTAGGGTGGTTTTTTGTTTGCAAAAAGCGAACAGACGCTGCCCATTGCACTTTTCAAACATCAGCTCTACGCCGCTTTGCAAACGCAAAATCAGGGCGGAAGGCGTATCGATTTTGATGAAGTCGATATGGTGTTGCACGAGTTTGGCAATGGCGGAATACAAATCAAGCTTATCTGCGTGCCTGAAAAACCAAGGATTTAAGCTTAACCAACGCCCGCCGTTCAGCGAGGTGCCGGGTTGGAAGTCCGCCCGGATTTGAGTCAGGCGGTCGTCTGAAAAATGCAATTCGATATCACCGTAGAGCCAAATGTTCCACCCCTTTTTTACTAAAAGCCCTTTGGGTACGCATTCGGGCGCAGGGAACATTTGCAGGATCATCTCCGCCGTCTGCCCGATCTCCAGATAATCAAATCGGCCTGTGGTCAGAAAGTCGTACATATCGACGGAAATCGGGAAATGGTAGCGCATGGTCGTTTCAGACGAGGTGTGAAATATGGGCTATCTTAGTTCAAAATACAAATGCAATCAATTCTTATTTTTATTTATTTGGCTCATTAAAAGAAATTTGTCGGCAAGGCTGATTACTCAAGACAATATTAAGATATTGATAATGAGTTTCCCAATACGCAAATTTGCCATATGATTATCCGCGTTTCATCATCATTTATTCAGTTTATCAGCTATGGCATACATTTTTATATTTTTAGTCGGATGCTTCATTTTCATCCTGATTGCCCGCAGAGTACGGCCAGCGCCTGAAATCATTTGGGAAAACGAACCGCTCATCTGCATCAGTCTCGGTAATTTATTGGATAACGAACGGATTTATTTTGGCAAAAACGAGATTTTCATTTGTGAAGGCAGTGAAATCAAAGCACGTCATCCTCTTCAAGATTTGATTTATTTGAGTAGGACGATGATGGCCCTTTTCGGTACTCATGTTTGGCGGCTGGAGTTTAGAGCGGATGGAAGTCAAGTTGCTTATCATTTTTATCCTAAAGCCGACGGATTCGCTATTTTTTATAAACAACTGGTTCAAAATCATCCGCGTACCATTATGGACTGTTGGAGTGAATGGAGGAGATAGGCAGTTTGGGGCTGCAAATGAATAATTTTAGCCCTAGGTGCGATTATTCGCGTTGAGTACATAAAAGGTCGTCTGAAACCTGTTTCAGACGACCTTTTATTGTAAAAATCTATAAATTTAATAGATAATAACTAATCTCATATTATCAAATTGGAAAAGATAACCCGCTGATTAGCTTGATATTTAACATGGTTAAATTATGTTAACTAAAACATACGCTATCCAAACCTGATTTCACAATTGATTTAAATCATAATATCTTGTGTCCAAATCTCTAAAATACCCGAAATCATACTAGATATTGATTTTCGAATAACAAACTACAAGAGTCGAGGAACGCAAAATGCCGAAAATCCCTGAGTTGGTTTGTCCCGCCGGCAACCTGCCCGCTTTGAAGACGGCGGTGGACAATGGCGCGGACACGGTTTATATGGGGCTGAAAGATGCGACGAATGCGCGCAATTTCCCGGGGCTGAATTTCGATATGAAATCGGCGCAGGAAGGGGTGGCTTACGCCCATGCGCGCGGCCGCAATGTGTTGATGGCCATCAATACTTTTGCCCAGGCGGGGCAAATCGAGCGGTGGCATCGGGCTGTCGATACGGCGGTGCAACTGGGGGCGGACGCGATAATCGTCGCCGACCCTGCGATTATGGCTTATGCCGCCGAGCGTCATCCTAATTTGAGGCTGCACATGTCGGTGCAGGGTTCGGCGACCAATTATGAAGCCATCAATATGATGAAGGAACTGTTCGGTATCCGCCGTGCCGTGCTGCCGCGCGTTTTAACGGTCGATCAGGTCAAGCATGTGATTGACAATACGGATGTGGAAATCGAAGTGTTCGGTTTCGGCAGTTTGTGTGTGATGGTGGAAGGCCGCTGCATCTTGTCGAGCTACGCCACGGGCGAATCGCCGAATATGCAGGGCGTGTGTTCGCCGGCGAAGGCGGTGCGCTGGGAGCAGCTGCCAGACCGTATGAATGTGCGGCTGAACCAAGTGTTAATCGACCAATACAAACCGGACGAACCGGCAGGCTATCCGACCCTGTGCAAAGGCCGTTTTGAGGTAAACGACGAAACCTATTACGCGCTGGAAGAGCCGACCAGCCTGAATGTTTTGGAAATGCTGCCCGAACTCATCAAAATCGGCGTGTCCGCCATCAAAATCGAAGGCCGCCAGCGCAGCCCGATGTACACGGCGCAGGTAACCAAATCGCTGCGGCAGGCTTTGGACGCGGCCGCTGCCGATCCGGCGCATTTCAAAGTCAATCCGGTGTGGAACAACGCGCTGAGCAAGGTTTCGGAAGGGCATCAGACGACCTTGGGCGCATACAGCCGTCCGTGGAAATAAGGGGGGAGGAAAAATGAATCCGATGAAACTATCATTGGGGCCGGTTTTGTTTTTCTGGCAGAAGGAAGCCCTGCTGGAATTTTACGCCGCCATGCTGGATGCGCCGGTGGATACCATTTATTTGGGCGAAGTGGTGTGTTCGCGCCGCCAGAAAATGCGTTTTGCAGATTGGGTCAGTCTGGCGGAAGATTTGGCGGAAAGCGGCAAGGAAATTATTTTGTCGTCGCAGGTGCTGCTGGAAAGCGAATCCGATTTGAAACGCCTGCGCAAAATCATGGGGCAGGACAAATTCAAAGTCGAAGCTAACGACATGGGCGCGGTCAAGCTGGCGCGCGAGCACGGCATTCCCTTTGTCGCCGGCGCCAGCCTGAACATTTACAACGAAAGCACGCTGGCGCTATTTCAAAAACTGGGCGCATACCGCTGGATTACACCGTCCGAGTTGAGCCGCGACAAAGTTGCCGAAATCATCAAGGCTTCAGACGACATTGAAACGGAATTGTTTGCTTGGGGCAAAATGCCGCTTGCCTACTCATCGCGCTGCTTTACCGCGCGGCATTACAACCTGAACAAAGACGGCTGCGAGTTTCGTTGCTTGGATTACGAACAAGGCATGGACATGAATACCCGCGAGGGCAAGCCGTTTTTAACCATCAACGGCATCCAAACCATGTCTTACGGCTGCCAAAACCTGCTGCCGCACCATGAGGATTTGCGGCAAATCGGTGTGAACATGCTGCGCCTGTCGCCGCAAATGCACGGTATGACGGAAATCGTCCGTATCCACCGCGACGTATTGGACGGCAAAACCGCCCTGGCGGATGCGCTGCCCGAATTGGAAAGACTGACCACCGGCACGCTGGTGGACGGCTATTGGCACGGCCAGCCGGGTATCGAAGCCGTGAAGGAGGAATATTATGGCGTTGCCTGAAATCGTATTGCCCGCATGGGCGGGAAAAATCGGCGGTAAATTACCGGGCAGGCCGCCGCGTTTCGCTTTGGTTTTTGCCCTCAACACCATGCTCAAACGCGGATTGCTGCCCGCCGACATGAGCCTGTTTGACGGCAAAAAATTCGAAATCGACGTATTGGATGCGGGCATCAAGGTGCGTTTCACCGCCAATGCCGAAAAATTTATTGATGCAGATTTTTTCGGCACGCCCGATTTGCGCCTTGCCGCCAACGGCATCGACTTTATGCGCATGATGATGCGCGAGGAAGATCCGGATACTTTGTTTTTCAACCGCAAACTGCAAATCGAAGGCGATACTGAACTGGGGCTGATTACCAAAAATCTGCTCGACAGCGTGGATTGGCCGTTCGGCGATTGGTTTTTGAAACGGCAGTTGTCCGACTGAATGCTGGTTCGTGCAAGAATGAAGCAAAGCATTCATCCGTTAAGCTTCTGATTTCACAATAATGAAGGTCGTCTGAAACCTGTTTCCAGTTTTCAGACGACCTTCTTTCATCTGCATCCGTTTTAAACCGTCATTAGTCTTTCAATGCAGCCAATACTTTGCCGGCGATTTCATTCAAGCCCACGGTTTGTGCCTGATTGTCGCGGCGTTCGGCGTATTCGACATTGCCTTCTTTCAGGGCGCGGTCGCCGATGACGATGCGGTGCGGGATGCCCAGAAGCTCGGAATCGTTGAGCAATACGCCTGCGCGTTCGTCGCGGTCGTCGAGGAGGACGTCTGCGCCTGCCGCCAACAGTTCGGCGTAGATTTTGTCGGCGGCTTCGCGTACGGCATCTGATTTTTTGTAGTTCATCGGCACGATAACGACTTCAAACGGGGCCATCGCTTTTGTCCAGATGATGCCTTTTTCGTCGTTGTTCTGCTCGATGGCGGCGGCAACGACGCGGGTGATGCCGATGCCGTAGCAGCCCATTTCCATGATTTGTGATTTGCCGTTGTTGTCGAGGAAGTTTACGTTCATGGCTTGGGTGTATTTGTCGCGCAATTGGAAGACGTGTCCGACTTCGATGCCGCGCACCAGTTTCAGACGACCTTGTCCGTCGGGGCTTTCGTCGCCTTCGACGACGTTGCGCAAATCGACGAATTCAGGCTCGGCGGCGTCGCGGCCGAAGTTGAAGCCGGTGTAGTGGTAGTCGTCTTCGTTCGCGCCGATAACCCAGTCTGCGCCTTTTTCGGTGGCGAAATCGGCATAAACTTTACCTTTGAAGCCGACGGGACCGAGCGAGCCGCCGTTTGCGCCGAACTGCGCACGGATGGCGGCAGGGTCTGCCATGGTCAGCGGCGATTTCACGCCTGCGAGTTTTTCGGCTTTGATGTCATTAAACTCATGGTCGCCGCGCAACAGCAATAAGACGATTTCGCCTTCGTTTTCGCCTTCGACTACGATGGATTTCAGTGTTTTTTCAATCGGAATGCTAAGGAAGTCAACCAGTGAATCAATGGTTTTGACGTTCGGCGTGTGTACTTTGGCCAGCTCTGCCTGAGCAGCCGCGCGTTCGCCTTTGAGCGGCAAGGTCGGTGCCAGCTCGATATTGGCAGCGTAATCGGAAGTGTCGCTGTACGCAATCACATCTTCGCCGCTTTCCGCCAACACTTGAAACTCGTGCGAACCGGTGCCGCCGATACTGCCGGTGTCGGCGGCGACGGGGCGGAATTCCAAGCCCAGACGGGTGAAGATGCGGCAGTAAGCGTCGTACATGGCGTCATAGGTCGTCTGAAGCGAAGCGTAGTCGGCATGGAAGGAATAAGCGTCTTTCATGATGAACTCGCGCGCGCGCATGACACCGAAGCGCGGGCGCACTTCGTCGCGGAATTTGGTTTGGATGTGGTAAAAGTTTTTCGGCAGCTGTTTGTAGCTGTTGATTTCTTTGCGCACGATGTCGGCGATGACTTCCTCGCAGGTCGGACCCATGCAGAAATCGCGGTCGTGGCGGTCTTTCAGACGCAGCAGTTCTTTACCGTAAAATTCCCAGCGGCCGGATTCCTGCCACAGCTCGGCAGGCTGCACTACCGGCATCAGCAACTCCACGCTGCCCGCGCGCGCCATTTCTTCGCGCACGACGTTCTCAACTTTGCGCAACACGCGCAGCCCCATCGGCATCCAAGTATAAAGGCCGGACGCGTTGGCTTTAATCAGACCGGCGCGAATCATCAGCTTGTGGCTGGCAAGCGCGGCTTCGGCAGGGGCTTCTTTCAGGGTGGAAATGAAAAATTGGCTGGCTTTCATGGTGTGTTTTTCTGTGTAAAAAAGTAAGCGCGTATTGTAACGCGAAAGGCAGGGGGATTGAAGTTTTTCCCTATGCGGGAACAGCCGCCGCCTTTCTTTTTGAGTCAATCCATTTGACATTTATCGGACGTGTCAATCACTTTTTATACACAATTTCGCATTGGCTTGTTTTGCTTATAGATTTTTCCCATAAAGGCTTTGAAATTTTTTATTTTTATAACTAATTAATTTTATTGTATTTTATTTGACTATTTTTTAAGCAAAGAAAGGCTTGGGTTGTTCCAAAAGCAAAAATTCCGATTACCCAAAGCTTATCAACAAACTTATCCACAGAGTTTGTGTATAGATTAGTGTCGTCTGAAACCATACCGTTCGATAGGTTTTTAAAAGCCCGTAAGGCGGTCTTTCTGTTAAGATGATGCCTTCGTTTTTTTCATCCCATCCTATCTATGTCCGCACACGAATTACACCTGCTTTCCCGCGCCAAAATGTTCAACGGCCATCAAGAGCAATACCGCTGCTTTTCCGAAACCTGCCAAACCGATATGACTTTCGGCATCTACCTGCCGCCGCAGGTATTGAAAGGCTATCCCGCGCCGGTCTTGTATTTCTTGTCGGGGTTGCACGGCGACGGCTCGGAACTGATACGCCAAACCGGCATCCAGCGTTTCGCCGCGCAATGGAACATCATCGTCGTTTTCCCCGACACCTCGCCGCGCGGCAGCCATATCAGCGACAGCGCGAACGAATTTATCGGACAAGGCGCGGGATTTTACATTGACGCGACCGAACAGCCGTGGGCGGTGCATTATCAGATGTACAGCCATATTAGCCGCGAGCTGCCCGATTGGGTGGAACGGCATTTCCCCGCCACCCAAGAGCGCAGCATCGCAGGTTTCAGCATGGGCGGGCACGGCGCACTTTCCATCGCCCTGAAAAATCCGGGCCGCTATGCCGCCGTTTCCGCGTTCGCCCCCTTGTGCCACCCAACCGCCAGCCGAGGCGGAAAGCAGGCGTTTGCCGCCTATCTGGGCAAGGAATCGGAGGCTTGGCAGGCTTACGACAGCACATCGCTCGTTCAGACGACCTCACGCAAGCTGCCGATACTCATCGACCAAGGCGGCATCGATCCGCTTTTCCCCGACGAACTGCAACCCGAAGCCTTCGTCAATGCCGCCCGCGCCAACGGCTTCAACGTGCAATACAAAGTCCGCCCCGGCTACGGACACGATTATTTCTTCATCGCCAGCTTTATCGACTCGCATATCGAGTTTCATGCTGAGGCATTGGGTTTGTAAATCCACTATAAATTTAATCCACTATATAAAGAAAGGTCGTCTGAAAACCTTTTCAGACGACCTTTTTGATCTTTCACACTCAATTAGTGTTGATGATGATGGTGTTCATGCCGTTCAGCCGCGCGTTTCGTTCCGACGGGCATAATCAGCGTTGCATACGACTTGTCCTCTTGGCAAACGCTTTTATCGGCATAGTTTGCCTGATGGACGGCTTTGATTTTCCACAAACCTTCAATCAAAGGAATCACATTGACGACGCCGTCTTTATCCGTTTTTCCTGAAAAACCTTGCGGCTCGCGGTGATCGTGTGTCGCTGCCAAATCCATTTCCGCCAGCGTATCCGAGCTTGCCGTTACCGTCGCTTTTGCCAACGGTTTGCCTTTATAAAGCACTTTAACTGGCAACAGACCGCCCACCTTGACTTCATTCGGATTTTTCAGCGGCACCAGTTCCAATTCATGACCGACCGGATGGGTCAATACGCTTTCATCCACGCCTGCGCTGCCCACTTGCAAAAACGCTTTGCCGAACATCTGGGCCTGTTCGCAATAAGTCGCGCCGGGCAGGTCTTTCAAGGTTTTCTGTTTCCAGCCTTCGCTGTTTTGCGACCAGAAAGTCGGTTTGTACACCGCACCGACCCAATACGAGCCGTCTTTCAGGCGGGATTTGGAAACATATTGGTAATTTTCGCCTTTATTCGTCAAATCAACGGTTTTTCCGGATTTGTCCGTTAATTGCAGCGGTTTGAAAATATGCACGCGGTCGTCGGCGATTTTTTCAACATTCGGGAAATCATGGCTGTAACCCAAATCCGCTTTCAACGTACTGCCCGAATCCAAACGCACCGGAGCCGACACCCACAAATCATGCGCCTGCGCCGCCATGCTCAAGCCCAATGCGCCAAGTATCCATAATTTTTTCATGTTTCTTCCTCAAATTTGATTGTTTACGGTTCAAAAGCCAACGGAAAGCCCGAAAAGCAAGGCAACCTTACTCTTTTTATTTCAAAATGTAAATATTATTGATGATTTTTTGTAGTTACAAAGAACTAGAAATCCTTAAAGGGACAACAGAAAACAAGAGGTCGTCTGAAAACCTTGAAATTAGGTTTTCAGACGACCTTTCAGTATTGGGAAGATGGATTATTGCGCTTCCAGTTTTTTCAGCAGATCAGGCATGGCTTCTTCGTTGTAGCGGTAATAGCGGACGCTGTCCGTACCTTCTTTATTGGTCATTTCCAATACGTTGGGTTTGCCTTCCAGCTTCAGCAGCAGCGGAACTTTGAATTTGACGGTTTTGCCGATTTCGTCAGGTTTTTGTTCGGGCGCGCCATCGTTGTGGCTGACGGTGTAGTTGGTTATGGTTTGGCGGAATTCTTGTCTCCAACGGCTGAATTTCCATTTGAAGTCTTGGGTAATGGTGGTCGTATCGCCGGAATTTGCTTGGAAATGGATCAGGTCGCGACCGGTACCGTCGGGGCGCATCAGGCTGGCGTTGAGCAGGGAGCCGTCAGCGTTTTTACTGGTGTTGCCCCACATGCCGAACAAGTCTTTGCGTTTGACTTTTTTGGCGGTAACGAGCTGGTTGGGTTCGGTAACGTGCAGACCCGGTACATAAGCCGTCTCTGCCACGGCGGCAGAAGTCAGGGTCAAGGTGAACGCGGCGGCGCCAAGTAGGGTTTTCCATGTTTTCATATTGTTTTCCTTATATGTAATGAGCAGTTGAATAATCGGGCGCAGGCGGCGAATCCGGTTTCAGGGTTTTCGCATTTGCCCACAATGTTGATGGTTTGTGTATTTACTGTTTTATATCGAAAAATCGATTGAAATACCAAATTGCCTGACCGTCAGTTTACACAAGGTAAACCGACGATTCAATTTTCAGACGACCTTTCGTTTGCCATGCCGCGTTAACGGATGTCCATAGGCGCGAAGGATTTGACGGTTTCGTCCACGGCTTTGACGCGGGTCAGGAAGTCTTCCAGTTGGGAAAGCGGCAGGGCGCTGGGGCCGTCGCATTTGGCTTGGTCGGGGTTGGGGTGTGATTCGAGGAAGAGGCCTGCGAGGCGGGTTGCCATGCCGGCGAGCGCCAAATCCAGCACTTGCGCGCGTCGTCCGCCGGATGCAGCGGCACCGGATTCGCGGGTTTGCAGGGAGTGGGTGACGTCGAAGATGACGGGCAGGCCGCCGCAGGTTTGTTTCATGACGCCGAAGCCGAGCATATCGACGACGAGGTTGTCGTAGCCGAAGTTGGCACCGCGTTCGCACAGGATGATTTGTCCGTTGCCTGCTTCTTGGAATTTTTCGACGATGTTTTTCATCTGCGAGGGGCTGAGGAACTGGGGTTTTTTGATGTTGATGACGTTGCCGGTTTTTGCCATGGCGACGACGAGGTCGGTTTGGCGGGCGAGGAAGGCGGGCAGTTGGATGACGTCGCAGACTTCGGCGACGGGGGCACATTGGTAGGGTTCGTGGACGTCGGTGATGACGGGTACGTCAAATTCGCGTTTGACGGCTTGGAAAATTTTCATGCCTTCGTCCAAGCCGACGCCGCGAAACGAATGAATGGAGGAGCGGTTGGCTTTGTCGAAGGAGGCTTTGAAGACGTAGGGGATGCCGAGTTTGTCGGTCACTTTGACGTATTGTTCGCAGGCTTTGAGGGTGGAATCGAGGTCTTCCAGGACGTTGATGCCGCCGAACAGGGTAAAGGGGAGGTCGTTGCCGACGGTGAGGTTGTTGATGCGGATGTTCATGATGGTGGGGCTTTCTTGAAGGTCGTCTGAAAATGGCTGAAAGGTCGTCTGAAAGCGGATTTTTCGGTTTCAGACGACCTTTTTGTTTTATAGGACGGTGTGCGGCGGCTCGTAGGAGAGGATGTCGCGGATTTTGTTGTGTTCGTCCACAAGGACGACTTTGGGTTCGTGCGCGGCGATTTCGGGTTCGGACAGCATGACGTAGGACATGATGATGACGATGTCGCCTTTTTGGACGAGCCGTGCGGCGGCACCGTTGAGGCAGACGACGCCGCTGCCGCGTTCGCCGGGGATGGTGTAGGTTTCGAAGCGTTCGCCGTTGTTGTTATTGACGATGGCGACTTTTTCGTTGACGAGGATGCCTGCGGCGTCGAGCAGGTCTTGGTCTACGGTGATGCTGCCGACGTAGTTGAGGTCGGCTTCGGTAACGGTGGCGCGGTGTATCTTGCCGCCGAGCATGGTGCGGAACATGGGTTTCCTTTTGGTTTGGGATTGCGGATGCAGACGTATAGTGGATTAAATTTAAATCAGGACAAGGCGACGAAGCCGCAGACAGTACAGATAGTACGGCAAGGCGAGGCAACGCCGTACTGGTTTAAAGTTAATCCACTATAAGGTCGTCTGAAAATCAAAAGCCGTCATTATAGTGGACTTCCCTGTAAATTCATAATGATGCTTGAGCGTTTTTCAGACGGCGCGGCTGTTTTATCAACCTAAACTCTGCTTCAGCCAGCGCAAATAGGGGGCGTATCCGCGCGATACGTTTTGCATCAGGATTTGCGGGCAGTCGTAGCTGTGGTTGGCGATGATGTTTTTTTGGATTTCGCGGTAGCAGTGGCGCGAGGTTTTGATGGTGATGCGGATTTCGTCGTCGCGGCAGATTTCGCCGTTCCAAAGGTATTGGCTGGTAATGGCTTCGTATTGCACACAGGCGGCGAGTTGCTTTTCCAAAAGCAGGCTGCCGATTTTTTCGGCTTCTTCGCGGGTCGGGGCGGTGGTGGTAACGATGACGGGTTTGAACGCGGACATTTCAGACGACCTATTGGTTTTTAAACTCGATGGTTCCTTTATATTTCACCCAGTATCCGGCGGCTTTGTATTTGTCTTTTTTGGCGGTTGCCACGGCTGTTTCGTCGAGTCCTTCATAACCGCTGGATTCGAGGATGCTGACTTCTACGGCTTTGCCTTCGGGGGAAACCAAGATGGACAGTTTGACGGGTTTGATGGGTTGTGCGGTATTTTCGGATGCGGGGGCGTATTCTGCCGGATTGACGGTTTGCGCGGTTGCGGGTAGGACGAAGGCAAGCAGCAGGGCGGGGATGATGGCGCGGATGGACATGTTGTTTTCCTTATTTGTAGATTTGTAGCGGGTTTAGGGGGGTTGTTTTTGATTTGTTTTCAGACGACCTTTTGTTTTCCGTGGGCTAAGCCCACGCTACGGGGGTGCGCTTATTTTCAGACGACCTTTGTTTTCGTGGGCGAAGCCCACGCTACGATATTGCGCCCGTTTGGGCGGCGGGCGCGGTTTTGCTTATTTGAAGTTCAATATCGGCCAACCTTTTGCTTTGGCTTCTTGTTCCAGTTCGGCATCGGGATTGACGGCGACGGGTTCGTTGACGAGGCGCAGCAGCGGTAGGTCGTTTTTGGAATCGCTGTAAAAATAGGTCTTGCCATAGCTTTCGAGCGTTTCACCGCGTTCGGCGAGCCATTGGTTCAGGCGGGTGATTTTGCCTTCTTTGAGGCTGGGCGTGCCGATGTAGTTGCCGGTGTAGCGGCCGTCGGCACCGGTTTCGAGTTGGGTGCCGATGATGTTGGTGATGCCGAAAAGGTGGCAGATGGGGGTGATGATGAACTCGTTGGTCGAGGAAATCACGAGGGTTTCGTCGCCCGCCATTTGGTGGCTCTGCACCAGCATACGCTGCATGGGCGAGATGTATGGCGTGATGAATTCCGCCATAAATTCGCGGTGAAATTCCGCCAGTTCTTCTTTGCTGTAACGGGCAAGCGGGGCGAGGTGGAATTTGAGGAAGGCGTCGATGTCGAGGCAGCCGTTTTGGTAGTCGCGGTAGAATTTTTCGTTTTGCGCTTCGGTTTCGGCAGCGTCAACCAGCCCTTTTTTGATGAGGTATTGCGGCCATGAATGGTCGGAATCGGTGTTGATGAGGGTGTTGTCGAGGTCGAAGATGGCGAGGTTTTTCATTGGGTTTCCTGTTGTTTCAGAAGCTGGCGAAGAAGCGGCAGAGTAATGCGTTTGCCCATGGTAACGGCGTAGTTGTCCAGCGTGTCGAGCATCTGCATCAGGCTGTCCATGTCGCGCCGCCAGTGGTTGAGCAGGTATTCGAAGATTTCGGGGTCTATGGTTACTTGGCGCGCCGCCGCCATGCTAACGAGCGCGTCGATTTTTTCTTGGTCGGTCAGGGGTTTGACTTCGTAAACGAGGCAGTACGCCATGCGGGTGCGCAAGTCTTCGCGGATGACGAGCTGTTGGGGCGTGTGTTCGGAACTTAACAGCAGAAAGCCTTTGCCGCTGTTGCGGAAGCGGTTGAATACGGCAAACAGGAGGGCTTGTTCTTCGTTGCCCAGTTTTTCGATTTGGTCGATGGCGAGGTATTCGGCTTCAAAGGCGGCTTCGGTCAGGGGCGTGGCGGCAGCGTCGATATAGACGGCTTTTTTCCCTGCGTCGAGCGCTTGGGCGACCCATGCGCGCAGCAGGTGGCTTTTGCCCGCGCCTTCTTCGCCCCAGACGTAGATAAACGGGTCGTGTTTATGCTGTAACACATAGACCAGTTCGGCATTTTCCGTTCCGAGGAATTTGTCGAAACCGGGATAGCCGCGTTCGGCGAAGTCGAAAATAAGCTGGTTCACAAAGGCATACCGGATGGGTTGGAATCGGGTTTATTGTACGTTGTTTTGTCAGCGCGTATCAAGGCGCAGGGTCGTCTGAAAAAGGGGCGCGCTGCATGGGTTTCATATACAATGGCGGACATTTGGCAACGCGTCTGTTTTCAGACGACCTCTGTCTTTTTTCATTTCAGGAAAATCTCGTGATTTCGACCCTTATTGATTTTATCCTCCACATCGACCAGCATTTGGTCGAGATTTCCGCGCAATACGGCGTATGGATTTACGCGGTGTTGTTTTTGATTATTTTCTGCGAAACCGGTTTGGTGGTTACGCCGTTTCTGCCGGGCGATTCGCTGCTGTTTGCCGCGGGCGGGATTGCCGCGGTCGGCAGCATGAATATTCATGTCATGATTGCGCTGCTTTTGGCCGCCGCAATTTTGGGCGATGCCGCCAACTTCATGATCGGCAAGTTTTTCGGGCGCAAACTCTTTTCCAACCCCGATTCCAAAATCTTCCGCCAGTCGTATCTGGAGAAAACCCACGCGTTCTACGAAAAACACGGCGGTAAAACCATCATCATCGCCCGCTTCGTCCCGATTGTGCGGACATTCGCCCCATTTGTTGCGGGCATGGGCAGTATGCACTACGGCACCTTCATCCGCTACAACATCATCGGCGCGGTATTATGGGTCTTGTCGTTTTCCTATGCCGGCTATTTCTTCGCCAATATTCCGGTGGTGAAAAACAATCTGGCTTTAGTGATGGTCGCGATTATCGTGATTTCCATCCTGCCGGGTGTGGTCGAAGTCATCCGCGCGAAAAGGGCGGCGAAGAAATAAAAACTGTTTGAACCATAAGATAAGGTCGTCTGAAAACGTTTTTCAGACGACCTTTTTGTATTTTTCGTGCTGCTTATTTGGTGAAGTTCTTCAATATCGCCGAAGCAATATCGTCCAAACCGAATCCGTCCGCATCCTGCGCCGAACCGTTCGGCGTGGCTTTGTCCACCAGATTGGGCAGAATCTGCGCCAACATATCGCCGGCTTGCTGGCTGTCGAGACCGAACTTTTGCGCTACTTGGCTGATGGCATCGCTGCCCAAAGCGTTTTGCAAATCGCTGCCGGATACAGGCAGGTTGCTTTGTTGGTTGGAAACCCAGCTGTTCAATACGTCGCCCAGCCCGCCTTGTTGCAATTGATTAATCAGATTGCCCACGCCGCCTTGTTGTTGTACCAAATTCATCGCCATTTCGGTCAGCGAGTTTTGTCCGTTTTCGTCTTTGCCGCCCAAGGCTTGCGCCGCCACGTTCAACAAACTGTCCATTAATGCCATAAAGCCTCCTTGTGTGATGTGTGAGTGTGAAGTGTAAAGAAACCAGAGTGTAACAAAATTCCGACGCTTGTTTGCCAATTTAACCCAATTAAACAACGAACTGACGGGCTGCAGTAATTTTCCAGAGATTCCAGAAATCCAAAGTGTTGGATTCTCGTCTCAGCCTGCCTTCGCGTAGACTGGGGTGGGAGACGGTATTCAATATCCCCTTTCCAAACTTTTACAAACTCCTTTTCATTCCACGCTTCCGCCTTCGCTCCCCGTATCATGGCATTTTGCCCGAACGGCATTTCTTCATTCTGTCTTTTACAAAGGACAAAATGAAACAAAATTACCAAATTTTATACAAAAATTATTATCAATCCTATCAATCTATTGTTTGAACTTGAAAAGGAGAATTTGTAGCAATGAAGTTTTACCATTTGAGCGCGCCGCTGTTACTTATCCTGCCTGTCTGCACGCAGGCGGCGGACGCATACGTTCCCGCCGATGCCGAACCGGCAGCAGTTACCCTTTCCACTGTTACCGTGCGCGGTAAGCGGCAGAAGTTGTTGAACAAGGGCTATACCGCTTCGGGCACTTACGCCGCAACGGGGATGCCGCTGACGCTGCGCGAGGTGCCGCAGAGCGTGAGCGTGGTAACCGACAAACAGATGAAGGACCAAGGCAAGCGCAGCGTTTACGACGCGCTCTCATGGGTCAACGGTATCAGCGGCAATCCGGCAAGTTCGCGCTATGCGGTAACCAACATGTATGCGCGCGGCGAGAAGGTCAACGATTACCAGATAGACGGCATGACCACCGAAATCGACGGCAACCAACTGCTGAACTCGGGCGCGTACGAGCGGGTGGAAGTCGTGCGCGGCACTTCCGCCTTGCAGGGCGGCGTGGGCGACCCGAGCGCGACGGTGAACCTGGTACGCAAGCGTCCGACCAAAGAGCGGCAGGCTGAAATTTCCGTCGGCATCGGCAGATGGCGGCGTTGGAATGCCGAGGCCGACGTGTCCGGACCGCTCAACTCGAGCGGCAGCCTGCGCGGCCGCGCCGTCATCAACGCCGAGGGCGGGCGGCATTGGACCGAGGGTTCACGCGACCGCTCCGACATGGTTTACGGCATTGCCGAATACGATTTCTCGCCGCAAACCACCGCCTACGCCGGCATCAACCACCAGCGCGCGCGCGAAAAAGAATTTTACGGCGGGGACCTGCCCGTTTACGATAGCGCAGGCTACCCCACCCGCTTCGGTATCCGTGACAACAACAAAATCAAAGGCAGCAGGTATAGGGAACGCGCGACGGAACTCTTTACCGGACTGGAACACCGCTTTGAAAACAACTGGAAAGCCAAGCTGGAATACCGCTACAACCGTGAGAAAACCTTCAATCCCGGTATGGGTGACGCCCCATACAACTATCTCAGGCACGACGACAGCTCGGCCGGAGCCAAATTTTATAAGATGGCCGACAATATCGTCAGCCATGCCTTCAGCTTCAAGCTCAACGGGCAATACGATTTATGGGGGCGCAAACACGAAGCCGTATTCGGCATCGGAGGCTACCGCACGCGGAACAAACGCGCCTGGGCAAACTCAGAAAGCAACTATTCCATAGACGACATCTACGATTTCATACGCCGCCGCGACTATCCCGCCATTGCTTCCGTCAACGACTGGAAATGGGAGGGAGACACCATCGCAACACGCCAAATCAGCGGCTATGCCGCCACCCGCCTGCACGCCACCGACAAACTCTCGCTGCTTTTGGGCGCCAACTACGCCCGCTACCATTACCAAGCCATACCGGTTGGCGGCAGCCCGAATACGGAAGCCAAAGAAGGCCGCTTCGCCCCCTACGCCGGCATCACCTACGACCTCACCGACAACCTCTCCGCCTACGCCTCCTATAGCCGCCTGTTTATGCCGCACGAAAACGGCGAAACAGACATCAACCGCCGCCCCATCGATCCGATTACCGGCCGCACCGTCGAGGCTGGACTGAAAGGCGAATGGCTCGAAGGCCGTCTGAACGCCTCGTTGTCGGTGTTCCAATCCAAACGGCGCAACGTCGCCGTCGAAGCGGGCAAACTTGACAACGACGACACCTACTACCGCGCAGCGAATACCAAAGCCCACGGCTGGGAAGCCGAAATCAGCGGCTCGCCCGCCGAAGGCTGGGACATCAGCGCGGGCGTGCAGTCGCACCTGACCCGCGAAGAAAACGGCAACCGGCCCAACAGCCAATACGACCCGCGCCACAGCTTCAAACTCTTCACCACCTACCGCCTGCCCAAAACCCGCTGGACCCTCGGCGGCGGCGTGCGCTGGCAAAGCAAGACCTTTGTGGACAAATACAGTGACCTCAGCAATATCGAGTTTGACGACGATGAAGCCAAAGAACGCGCCCGCGTCCTCTCCCGCCAAAAATCCTTCGCCGTGGTCGACCTGACCGCGCAGTACGACATTTCCAAAAACGCCAACCTGACACTAAACTTCGACAACGTGTTCGACAAACGCTACCGCACGGACACGGCGTACCACGACTACGGCCAGCCGAGGAGTTTGTCGGGGACGCTCAGGTATAAGTTTTGACGGGGTTTGGGGTTGCTGTAATTCTTGAAGGTCGTCTGAAACCTATAGTGGATTAAATTTAAATCAGGACAAGGCGACGAAGCCGCAGACAGTACAAATAGTACGGAACCGATTCACTTGGTGCTTCAGCACCTTAGAGAATCGTTCTCTTTGAGCTAAGGCGAGGCAACGCCGTACTGGTTTAAAGTTAATCCACTATATAATCCGTCATTCCCGCGCAGGCGGGAATCTAGGAATCTTTGGGATTCGGCGATTTTTAGAGATTCCTGAAACTCCAAAAGTCTGGATTCTCGTTTTCACGGGAATGACGGTCGTGAGGTTCCCGTACTCTGCAAAGGCTGTCTGAAACCTGTCATTTCTAAAGGTCGTCTGAAAAACACCCAATCGAATAAAAGTAACAAATATTCCAAGGAAAACCATATGAATCCCATCCTGCCACGCCCGCTGCACATCGCGGCGCGGATTGTGCTGGCTTCGGTCGGAAGCTACTGGGTATCCGCGCTGGCGGCGGGTACGGTTCCGCTTTATGCGGGTGGGTCGAACAATGCCGTTTACGGCGGCACCTTCCTAGGTATCACGCTGCTGCCGCTGGTATTTCTGTGGGCGTTGGCGGCGCGGCGGCTGCGGACGGTGTTTTGCGCGCTGTCGTTGTCGGTGTTGCTGCTTTCGGCGGCAGGGGGGCTGCCGCATGGCTAAGGAGGCGGGGCTGCGCAAGGTAATGGCGGAAATCCACACATGGACGGGGCTGATCTGTTCGTGGGTTTTGTTCGTAATATTCCTTGCGGGAAGCATTGCGTTTTTCCGTGCCGAACTGGATGTATGGTTGCAGCCGGAGCTGCCGTTTTCAGACGGCCTGCCGGACGAACGGGTTTCGCTGGCGACCGCCCTGGACTATCTGCGTCGCCATGCGCCGAATGCGGCAGAATGGTCGGTTTCACTGCCGACCGAACGTTCGCCGTACCTAGATTTGGGCTGGACGGAGCGTGGGACCGAAGAGGCGTCCTATACCACCATCAGCCCTTATCCTGACGCGCCGCAGTCCAAACCGCGCGAAACGGCGGGGGCGGGTTATCTGGTTTCCATCCACAGCAACCTCGCGGCAGCGGAATACGGCGGTTACTGGCTGACGGCTGCGGCCGCGGTGGTCGCGCTGGCGGCGGTAATCAGCGGCGTGATTGTGCATAAAAAGATTTTGGCGGAGTTTTTCACTTTCCGCGCAGGCAAAAAGCTCAGAAGCTGGCTGGACGCGCACAACCTGCTGGGCGTACTGCCGCTGCCGTTTCATGTGATGATTGTTTACAGCGGCCTCTTGCTGACTTCGCATACGGTGATGACCTACAGCCAAACGGCGGCGGAATTGTCGGATGAAGAATTCGAGGCGCGCTCCGCCTATGTGTCGAGGTCGTCTGAAAACGCGGGAGAGCAGCGGAAGATGGCGGATTGGTATCCGACGGTGCAAAAGTTGCGCCCAAATGGGACGGACAAGGAAATCAACTTGACCATCACCGACCCCGACCGCGAAGAAGCGGTGTTGTCGGCGGATTATTTCGACAAAAGAAGCGTCGGCTCGAACCCTGATTTGTCGGTGGCGGTACGTTTGCGCGACGGGGCGCAGGTGTCCCGCAAAGATGCCTACGGCGGCTTCGAACAGGTCTACTCTTCTCTCTACAGCCTGCATACGGCGGGCTTTGCCGACTATCCGACGCTCTGGCTTTATTTCTTCAGCGGCATGGCGGGCTGCGGCATGATTGCGACGGGCGCGGTAATGTGGCCGATGAAGCGGCGCAACCGCAAACAGCCGCCCCTGCGCGGGATTGCGTGGGCGGAACGCATCAACATCGCCGTATTCGCCGGTTTCCCGCTCGCCTGCGCCGCCTTTTTCTGCACCAACCGCCTGCTGCCCGCAGACTGGGACGGGCGTGAAATTTGGGAAGCGCAAAGCCTCTTTGCCGTCTGGGCCGCCGCTGCGGTTGCCGCCTTCTTCCCCTGCCCCGCGCATATCAAATGGCGCGGCCTGTTTTACGCCGCCGCCGCACTGTGCACCCTGATCCCTCTCTTGGATATTTATGTCGGACGGCCTCTCTGGCTGTCGATTCGGTCGGGGGACACGCTCTATTGGACGGTGGAACTGTGTTTCCTGACATTTGCGGCAATATTCTTCCTCATCGCCCGCCGCATCGCAAAGGCGCAATGACCATGCTGTATTTCCTGATGTTTTCCCTCTGCTCCGGCGGCTTTTTCTGCCTCATGCTCTCGCAAACGCCCCACGCCAAAACCATGCTCGGACGCCCCGTCCAACACCCCGCCCGCCTGCGCCTTGCCGGCGCAACCCTCCTCGCCGCCGCCCTTGTCTCCGCACTCGCTTCGCCCCATCCCGCCGCCGCCAGCACAAGCTGGTTCGGCTGCCTGAGCGCAGGCGCAGCCTTGTGCGCGGTTGCAGTTTATTTTCGGGGAAAGGAAGCCCGCAGGAAGTAAAATTTATCGGATTAAAATCAAAAGTCGTCTGAAACAAAACAACGTTTTCAGACGACCTTATTTTATATAGTGGATTAACTTTAAATCAGGACAAGGAGACGAAGCCGCAGACAGTACAGATAGTACGGAACCGATTCACTTGGTGCTTCAG
>CAUVJL010000004.1:0-47673 GCA_963552075.1 uncultured Neisseria sp. | reverse complement strand
GTACGGCAAGGCGAGGCAACGCCGTACTGGTTTAAAGTTAATCCACTATAAAACATTGGGTGCCTCTATCCAACTTATCCGGCGGGGTCGTCTGAAAGCTTGATGGGATGGGGAACAGGCGATTTTGGGTGGCTGCGCTGCCTGAAATAAAGGCCGTCTGAAATCGTGTTTCAGACGGCCTTTTGACATGGTCTAAGACAAGGATGGATTAGAACTTGCTTTTGATGTTGTCAATCAGGTTTTCGGCTTTTTCTTTTGCCTCGTCAACCAGATGTTCTGCTTCTTCTTTGCCTTTTTTCAATACGTCGCTGGCTTTTTCCTCAATGTCGGCGGCAACTTCTTTGACTTTGCCGATGCCTTGTTGGATCACGCCTTCTGCTTGGAGTTTGGGATCGTCTAAGAGTTCTCCGGCTTTCTCTTTTACATTACCGCTGATTTGGTCTAATTTACCGCTCATGGTTTATTTCCTTGATGTTTATGTTGATCGAGAAATCACTATAGTCTAATTGGTAACTTGTTGCAACTCGGAGGTCGTCTGAAAACCCGCTTCAATAAAATGAAAACTGTTTTCAGACGACCTGAATCATTTGCCCTTATCGTTAATCAAACCGTTTTTCTGCAAATAATCCCGCGCCACGTCTGCCGGTTTTTCTCCGCCTACTTTCACGCTGTAGTTCATTTCAGTCATTTCGGCTTCGCTGATTTTTCCTGCCAGCTTGTTCAATGCGTTCACGATGTCGGGATGCTGTTCGGCAAACTCGGTTTTCATCAGCGGCGCGCCTTGGTAGGAAGGGAAAAGGGCGATGTCGTCTGAAAGGACGGCAAGGCGGTATTGTTTGAGGTCGCTGTCGGTGGAATAGGCTTCAACGAGGTCGATTTTGCCGTTTAGCAGGGCGGTGTAGCGCAGGGCGGGTTCGAGCGTCGAGAGGTGGCTAAACTGTATGCCGTGTTGTTGCAAACCCTTGTAGCCGTCGGCGCGGTCGGTAAATTCAAGGGTAAAGCCGGCGCGGATTTGGTTTTGCACGCGTTTGAGGTCGGATATTTTGTGCAGATTGTGCGCGGCGGCGTAGTCTTGGCTGACGGCGAGGGCGTAGGTGTTTTGGTATGCCATCGGCGGTAAAAAGGTCAGCCGATGTTGTCGGGCGAGCAGGTCTTTGGCGGTTTGGTAGGTCTGTTCGGGCGAAAGGCTGCGGTTTTGCTGTTCGGTGGGGACTTTGACCAGACTTTCAAGGACGGTACCGGTAAATTCGGGGTAGATGTCGATTTCGCCACTGTTTAAGGCGTTGAACAGGAATGAAGTTTTGCCGAAATTGGGTTTGAGCGCCACCTGCGCGCGCGGATTATTTTCTTCAATCAACTGTTTGTACATATTGATGAGAATGTCGGGTTCGCTGCCGAGCTTGCCTGCGATGGTGATTTTTTGTGCGGATGGGTTCGTTTGAAAAATTGGTGCCAAACCGATGCCGATAAGGATGGCAAGCAGGGCGGCGGTAATCGGCATTTTGTGTTTGGACTTTTGCAGTATGCCGATGCCGCCGCTGACCAGTACGGCGAGCAGGGCTGATAACAGCGCGCCGGTAAACGTCATCGCCATGTTGTTGCGGTCGATGCCAAGCAAAATCAGGTTGCCCAAGCCGCCCGCGCCGATGAGCGCGGCGAGTGTTGCCGTGCCGATAATCAATACGGACGCGGTACGGATGCCGGAAATCATGGCGGGCAGCGCCATCGGCAATTCAATGCGCCACAACGCCTGCCAACGGGACAAGCCGAACGCGGTGTGCGCTTCTTTGATGGCGGGATCGATTTGGCTCAAACCAAGATAGGTGTTTTGAAAAATCGGCAACAGGGCATAGAGCGTCAGCGCGATCAAAACCGGCGGCGAACCGATGCCGACAAAGGGAATCAGCAAGCCGAGCAGCGCGAGGGACGGAATGGTTTGCAGGATATTGGTCACTTGCAAAACACCTTCCGCCCAACGCCGTTTGTCCGCGAGCCATACGGCGAGCGGCACGGCCAACGCGACGGCGCAAAGCAGGGCAATCAGGGAGAGGCGAAGGTGTTCAAGCGTCGCCTGCCACAGTTCGGCTGGCGGGACGGGAAGGAAATCGGGCATAAAGAATTGTCGGAATTGAAAATATTTCCGACAGTATAGCCTAAGGGGCAAAGAAGAGAAAAAGGTCGTCTGAAAATCCGTTTTCAGACGACCTTTGCTTATGGGGGAATGCCTTACATCACATCCAATACATCAATGCCCAGCAAATCCAAGCCTTGTTTCAGCGTATCGCCGGTCAGCTTCGCCAGTTGCAGGCGGCTGTTGCAGGTTGCACCTTCTGATTTCAAAATCGGGCAGGCTTCGTAGAAGCGGCTGAACAGGGTGGCGATTTGATAGAGGTAGGCGGCGAGATAGTGCGGATACGCGGTATCTGCCACGCTTTGCAGCACGTCTTCGAATTTCAGAAGCTCGGCGGCCAGTTGTTTTTCCAGCGGTTCGGTCAAAACGGTTGGCACGGTTGCGTCCCATTCACCTGCTTTGCGGAACACGCTTTGCACGCGTGTGTAGGCGTATTGCAGGTAGGGGGCGGTGTTGCCTTCAAACGAAAGCATGGCGTCCCAGTCGAACACATAATCGCTGGTGCGGTTTTTGCTCAAATCGGCGTATTTGACTGCGCCGATGCCGACGGTTTTGCCAATTTTAGCGGCTTCATCCGCGCCCAATTCGGGATTTTTTTCTTTCACCAAAGCAGTGGCGCGTTCGACGGCTTCGGTCAGCAGGTCAACCAGTTTCACGGTGTCGCCGCTGCGCGTTTTGAACGGTTTGCCGTCTTTGCCCATCATGGTGCCGAAGCCGATAAACTCGGCTTTTACATCTTCCGGCAGATAGCCTGCTTTGCGGGAAGTGGTGAAAAGTTGTTCGAAGTGCAGGGCTTGGCGGTGGTCGACGACGTACAGCAGGCGGTCGGCTTTCAGACGGCCTATGCGGTAGCGCAGGCACGCCAAATCGGTGGAAGCATAAAGGAAGCCGCCGCCTTGTTTTTGCACGATAAATGCGGCAGGTTCGCCTTCTTTGTTTTTGAACTCGTCCAAGAACACGACTTTCGCGCCGTCGTCTTCGACTGCCAGACCTTTTTGAACCAAATCATCGACCACAGGCTGCAAATCGTCGTTGTATTTAGATTCGCCCGCCACGTCTTCAGGGCGCAGTTTCAAGCCCAGCGTGTCATAAACGGCTTGGGCGTGCGAGAGAGAAATATCGACAAACTGTTTCCACAATGCAAACACGGTTTCATCGCCGCCTTGCAGCTTCACAACGTATTCGCGCGCGGTGTCGGCGAAGGCAGGATCTTCGTCAAAGCGTACTTTGGCGGCACGGTAAAACTGTTCCAAATCCGCCAGCTCAAACGCGGCATTGTCTTTTTGCTGCTCAACCAAATAAGCGACCAACATGCCAAACTGCGTACCCCAGTCGCCGACATGGTTTTGGCGGATAACGGTGTTGCCCATAAATTCCAACACGCGCGAAATGCTGTCGCCGATGATGCTGGAACGCAGGTGGCCGACGTGCATTTCTTTGGCCAAATTAGGCGAAGAATAGTCGATAACGACGGTTTGCGGTTTGTCGGTTTTTGCTACGCCGAAACGCGCGTTGTTCAAGGCCGTCTGAATGTTTTGGGCGAGGAACTCAGGACGCAGGCGCAGGTTGATAAAGCCGGGGCCGGCGACTTCCGCGCTTTCAATCACGGCGTTGCCAGCCAATGCTTCGGCCACTTTTTGTGCCAATTCGCGCGGATTTTGTTTGGCTTTTTTCGCCACACCCATCACGCCGTTGATTTGGAAATCGCCGTGTTCGGCGTTTTTGGTCGGCTGCAAGACAACAGGGCTGTCGGCGATGCCCGCGGCGGCAAAGGCGGCGGCGGCTTCGCGTTCGACGGTTTGATGTAGGTTCATGAAGTTCGGTCTCTCGGTTAAATTCAAATCAGGCGGTATTTTAAAAGAATTTGGGGTGTTGAAACAGGGCTAAGGTGAAAGGTCGTCTGAAAACCTTGGATTTGGGTTTTCAGACGACCTTTTGCGCAGAAAATAGATAGGTTAATGCCAACGGCTGTCGTTTTCACATGGAATACCGTCATGATCGCCGTCCATTTTGGTATTCGGACAGAATTTAACGAAGAATTCTGCCTCACTTAAGGAAGTCATTTGGGAACAATATTGACGACCATCGCATTTGAATTCGTTTTTTGATGTTGAAGAGACAGAGGAGTGATCAGATTTTTGGGTGTCCGTAGATTTATGTTTAGCATTTGTACGACCACGGCTGTTTACCGCATCCAACCACTCTTCGCGTTCGGCTTTTATTTTAGCTGCAACTTCTTCCACCATCGTCTTCGGCGGTGCGGCCGCTGCCGCTTGCGCCTGTTGCTGGTATTTCTGCCAGTAATCCCAGCCAAACCATCCGCCGGCGGCAAGCAGGGCGATGATGGGGATAATCAGCAAGAGCTTGGAAAAGGTTTTTTTATACGGCTCAGGTTTGGTGTCGAAAAAGTCGAATTCATCGACACAGTCAAGGGAGAAGCAGATATTTTCGGCTTCGTCGCGTCCGCGTCTGCCTTTGACGATGTCGAATGAGACGCGTTGGCCTTCGGCAGGCGGACGTGTCAGTGTGGTAAAGGCGGAAAGCGGGGCGAACACTTCTGTACCCATGCTTTCTTCACGGATGGCTCCAAATTGGCGGTTGTCATTCCAGCGTGTAATCGTACCGTAATAGCGCATAGTTTTATGTAATTTGAATAGTTGTTGTTTGGGTTGTATTTTAAACGAAATCTGTAAAGGAACAAGGGGAGCGGTTGATATTCAAATGTAAATTCTATGACATCGGGAATGGTGGGTTTCAGGCGACCCCTGTCAGGCCGGCATGATTCGGTAGGGAGAGTGATGTTTTAAACAAAAAAAGGAAACATATCGTTTCCCTTTTCTGTTATTCAATAACATAACCTTCTTTGTCCCAATTTGTCTTTTTCACTATTTGGTCGTTGGCGTAAACCGTTTCGGACTTTTTGGCTCCGTCGTCATACCATTCCAAGACAACGCCGTTGCGTTTGCCGTTGGTAATGGTAATTTCAGAAAGGGCGCGACCGTTTTCGTCCCAACTCATGATTTCGGTCGGTTTGTCGTTGACCATGGTCATTTCGGTTTTCGGGCTGCCGTTGGGATACCATTGCTTCCAGTAGCCGTTTGCCTTGTCATGTTTGAATTGGATTTCGCTTTCTTTCGTACCGTTGCGGTAATAGCGTGAGCCGACGCCTTCGCTCAAGCCGTTCAGATAGGGCATGACCGCCGATTTTTTACCGTTGGGGTACCAGTTGGTCCATTCGCCGTTCGGCTTGCCGTTGCGGTAGCTGCCGATCATTTTCTTTTGCCCGTTGAAATGCCAAAGTGTCAAAGTACCGTTGTTGAGGACGGGAACGAAGGTTTTGATCTGCGCCGCCGGTATTTCATACGGGTCGGAATATTTTTTCATGGACGGATAGTAAAAGTCCTGCACTTGCGCTACGCCGGATTCGACGGTGTATTGGCGGACGTAAGCTACCGATGACATTGTGGCGGTAATTTTGCCGTTTTGATTGAAATAAACGGAGTGGGTTTGTGCCGAAGCTTGAAGCGACGCGCCAAGCAGGATGCAGGCGGTCAGGCTGTTTGTCCAAAAGTGGTTCATTGTCTGATTGTTCCGATGTGGCGGAGATGTAAATAATAGGTATTTAGTTGAGTCGTCAAGTCGATAATATTTGAATAAAGCATATTCCGGCTGTTATTCGTCATTATAATCCATCAGGTCATGCGGGTTAAATATAATATTTTTATGAATGCTTATTTAAATACAGACAATAAATATAAGAAATGGTTCCGATTGGAATATTGATTTTGTGTGTAGGGAGGTCGTCTGAAAACAGATTAAACGGATATGTTCAACGTTAATAATATAGTGGATTAACTTTAAACCAGGACGGCGTTGCCTTGCCGTACTATCTGTACTGTCTGCGGCTTCGTCGCCTTGTCCTGATTTAAATTTAATCCACTATAATGGTTTGGGGCGAGCGCAATCATGAAAATACGGCCGAAAACCTATATGCAGAAGATTTTCGACCGTATCAAAATCAGCAAGGGATTATTCCAATCCCAGCAATTGTTCGCGGGTCAGCAAGAATACGAATCCGTCGCCGCCGCTGGTTTCCAGCCAAGTGAACGGCAGTTCGGGATAGGCGGCTTCCAATACGTCGCGGTTGTGTCCGATTTCGACCAGCAATACGCCTTTGGGATTGAGGTATTTGGCTGCGTGCAGCAGGATTTGGCGGGTGGCGTCCAAACCGTCTTCGCCGCTGCCCAAGGCGAGTTCGGGTTCGTGCAGGTATTCGTCGGGCAACATGTCGACCGATTCGGCATCGACATAAGGCGGGTTGGAAACAATCAGGTCGTATGTGTCTTCCAATCCTTCGAACAAATCGGTGTGAATCAGGTTGATGCGCTCTTCCAATCCATAATCTTCGATGTTGATGGCGGCTACTTCCAGCGCATCCAAGCTCAAATCGACGGCGTCAATTTCAGCGGCGGGGTAGTGGTGTGCCATTTGAATGGCGAGGCAGCCGCTGCCGGTACACAAGTCCAATGCGCGGTGAACCAATTCGGGGTGTTCTATCCATGGGGTGAGGTTGTCGCCGAGCAGCTCGTAAATAAACGAGCGCGGTACGATGACGCGTTCGTCAACATAAAAATCGAAATCGCCTTGCCATGCCTGATGGGTGAGGTAGGCGGCGGGGATGTGTTCGACTGCGCGGCGTTCCAGCATTGCCAATACTTCTTCTTTCTCGCTTTGCAGCAGCTTGGCGTCAAGATAAGGCTCCAACGTGTCCAGCGGTAGGTTGAGGGTGTGCAGGATGAGGTAGGCGGCTTCGTCGTGCGCGTTGTCCGAGCCATGCCCGAAAAACAAACCGGCATCGTTGAAACGGCTGACGGCGAAACGCAGGATATCGCGGACGGTGGTCAATTCTTGGGCTGCTTGGGTAAACATATCGCACTCTCAAATAATGTAAATTAATGTTTGCATTATAACAGCAAGGTCGTCTGAAAACGGTGTTTGCTTGAATATAACGTTTTCAGACGACCTCGATAAGCATAGTTCAATCTCAATCCACCCCACGGGCGCGGTTTTCATGGAATTGCGCCTGCCAATCGGCAAATTTTCCTTGCTCGATGGCTTCACGCATTTCTGCCATGATGACTTGGTAGAAATGCAGGTTGTGGATGGTGTTGAGTTGCGCGCCCAAGATTTCGCCGACGCGGTGCAGGTGGTGCAGGTAGGCGCGGCTGAAGTTTTGGCAGGCGTAGCATGTGCAGCTTTCGTCTATCGGGCGCTTGTCTAGCTTGTGTTTGGCGTTTTTGATTTTCAAATCGCCGAAACGGGTGAACAGCCAGCCGTTGCGCGCATTGCGGGTGGGCATGACGCAGTCGAACATGTCCACGCCGTGCGCCACGCCGTAAACGAGGTCTTCAGGTGTGCCGACGCCCATCAGGTAATGCGGTTTATGTTCGGGCAGCATCGGTCCGACGGCGCGCAGCATGCGGTACATTTCGGGTTTGGGTTCGCCGACGGACAGCCCGCCGATGGCAAGGGCGGGGAAGTCGAATTGTTCCAAGCCGCGCAGCGATTCTTCGCGCAAATCTTCATACATCGCGCCTTGCACGATGCCGAATAGGGCATTCGGGTTCTTCAAATCTTCAAAGGCTTTTTTGCTTCGTTCTGCCCAACGCAGGCTCATTTGCAGGGATTTTTGCGCCTGTTCGTGCGTTGCTTCGCCCGGTGTGCATTCGTCCAACTGCATCACAATGTCGGAATTGAGTACGGTTTGGATTTTCATGGAGATTTCGGGCGAGAGGAAGAGTCTGTCGCCGTTGATCGGGCTTTGGAAGGTGCAGCCTTCTTCAGTGAGTTTGCGCATATCGGAGAGCGAAAAAACTTGAAAACCGCCCGAGTCGGTCAAAATCGGTTTGTCCCAGCCGATAAAATCGTGCAGGCCGCCGAATTGTTCGATGACTTCCAAACCGGGGCGCAGCCATAAATGGTAAGTGTTGCCCAAAATAATTTGTGCCTTGATGTCGTGCAGGTTTTGCGGATTCATTGCCTTAACCGAGCCGTAAGTGCCAACCGGCATGAATACGGGCGTTTCGATTTTGCCGTGGTTCAGTTCCAGCGTGCCGCGTCGGGCATGACCGTCTTTTTTATGTAAAGTAAATTTGAGCATAGGTCGTATCTATAATGTAGAAAACGGCGTGCGAAGCCGCCGTGCAGTCAATTGAGGTAAAAAACGGGATTATAAAGGATTTTCATCGTAATAGCGGTGTTTGAATATTTCAGACGACCTTATTCGTCTCGAGATGTTCACTGTTGAAAATGTTTCAAAAAAATCACAATGTTCCGACAATGTCGTCTGAAACCTCATTTTCATGCTTGCCATCGCGTCAAAGTATCGTCTATAATCCGAACCCTGTTAAACAGGCACGTAGCTCAGTTGGTTAGAGCACCACCTTGACATGGTGGGGGTCGTTGGTTCGAATCCAATCGTGCCTACCAAATTTCCCAAACGGCATTTATGCCGTTATTTTTTAATGTTTTGGAGCTTTTTGATGTTGAACATTACCTTGCCGGACGGCTCAGTCCGCCAATACGAATCGCCCGTTACCGTGGCACAGATTGCCGCGTCTATCGGAGCAGGTTTGGCGAAGGCGACGGTGGCGGGTAAGGTAAACGGCAAATCGGTCGATGCGTGCGATCCGATTACCGAAGATTCAACCGTCCAAATCATTACCCCGAAAGATCACGAAGGCGTTGAAATCATCCGCCACTCTTGCGCCCACCTTGTCGGTCATGCGGTCAAGCAGCTCTATCCTAATGCAAAAATGGTTATCGGCCCCGTCATTGAAGAGGGCTTTTATTACGATATTGCTACGGAAAAACCGTTTACGCCTGAAGATGTTGCTGCCATCGAAGCGCGTATGAAAGAATTGATTGCACAAGATTATGATGTAATCAAAATCATGACTCCGCGAGCCGAAACCATCAAAATTTTCCAAGATCGCGGTGAAGAATATAAGCTGCGCCTGATTGAAGATATGCCCGAAGTTGAAGCAATGGGTATGTATCATCATCAGGAATATGTCGATATGTGCCGCGGTCCGCACGTTCCGAACACCCGCTTCCTGAAAAACTTCAAGCTGACCAAGTTGGCAGGCGCATACTGGCGCGGCGACAGCAATAATGAAATGCTGCAACGTATCTACGGTACCGCTTGGGCGACAAAAGACGAATTAAAAGCCTATATCCAACGCATTGAAGAAGCAGAAAAACGCGATCATCGTAAATTGGGTAAACAACTGGATTTGTTCCACTTGCAAGACGAAGCGCCGGGTATGGTGTTTTGGCATCCTAAAGGTTGGGCTTTGTGGCAGACTATCGAGCAGCATATGCGTAAAGAGCTGAATGCGGCCGGTTACAAAGAAGTCAAAACCCCCCAAATCATGGATAAAACCTTTTGGGAAAAATCCGGTCACTGGGATAACTACAAAGACAATATGTTCGTAACCAGTTCGGAAAAGCGCGAATACGCGGTTAAGCCGATGAACTGCCCGGGACATGTTCAGATTTTCAATAACGGTCTGCGCTCGTACCGCGATTTGCCAATGCGTTTGGCAGAATTTGGTTCTTGCCATCGCAACGAGCCGAGCGGTGCATTGCATGGACTGATGCGTGTCCGCGGTTTTGTACAAGACGATGCGCATATTTTCTGTACCGAAGATCAAATCGTTAGTGAGGCCCGAGCATTCAATGAATTGCTGGTTCGTATTTACAAGCAATTCGGTTTCCATGATGTGTCCGTCAAACTTTCACTGCGTCCTGAGAAGCGTGCCGGTTCAGACGACGTGTGGGATAAGGCAGAACAAGGTCTGCGCGAAGCATTGACTGCTTGCGGTGTGGAATGGGATGAGTTGCCGGGTGAAGGCGCGTTCTACGGGCCTAAAATCGAATATCACGTTAAAGATGCATTGGGACGTTCTTGGCAGTGTGGTACGCTGCAACTGGACTTTGTATTGCCGGAACGCTTGGATGCAGAATATGTAACCGAAAACAATGACCGCGCCCGTCCGGTAATGTTGCACCGCGCCATTTTGGGTTCCTTGGAACGATTTATCGGTATTTTGATTGAAAACCATGCAGGTTCTTTCCCGCTATGGTTGGCGCCGGTTCAAATGGTGATTATGAATATCACCGAAAATCAAGCGGATTACTGCCGTGAAGTGGCTGCCAAATTGCAAGCCGCAGGCTTCCGCGTAGAGCTGGATTTGCGTAACGAAAAAATCGGTTACAAAATCCGTGATAACAGCCAATACCGCTTCCCTTATCAAATCGTTGTCGGCGATAAAGAGAAGCAAGAAAACAAAGTGGCCGTGCGCCGCAAAGCAGAAGACTTGGGCTCTTTGGATTTGGATGATTTCATTGCACAACTGCAACAAGAAATTGCGGATGCCCTCGTCAACCATTAATTTTTATAGGAGTATTCATCATCGCTCAAGAACGCGAAGCACGAATCAATGGCGAAATTACCGCCAAAGAAGTGCGTTTAATCAGTGAGTCAGGCGAACAGCTTGGTGTTGTATCGGTTCGTGAAGCTTTGGCTATGGCCGAAGAGCAGGATGTGGATTTGGTAGAGATTTCCCCTACTGCCAAACCACCTGTGTGCAAACTGATGGATTACGGTAAATATAAATACCAACAAGCCAAGAAACGCGACGAAGCCAAGAAAAACCAGAAGCAGGTACAAATTAAGGAAATCAAATTCCGTCCGGGTACCGATGAAGGCGATTATCAAATCAAAATGCGCAACATCAACCGCTTCTTGGCTGACGGCGATAAAGTCAAAGTAACACTTCGTTTCCGCGGACGTGAAATGGCTCACCAGCAACTCGGTGCGCAACTTTTAGAGCGCGTGAAAGAGGATTTGGCGGAAGTGGCTCAAATCGAATCCTTCCCTAAAATGGAAGGCCGTCAAATGGTGATGATGATTGCACCGAAGAAAAAATAAAGCTATAATTCTCAGCTTACTCCGATTGCCGCTTCGGGGTAAGCTTTTGATTGGCGGCAAAAACCGTGGCATTTTGGGTTCAAGTGTTTGAAACCAATGTTTTAAAACCCCCTGATGCCTTATCTAATAACGAATGGAGTTTTCCCATGCCTAAAATGAAAACCAAGTCTAGCGCGAAAAAACGCTTCAAAGTACTGGGTAACGGCGGTGTAAAACGCGCTCATGCGTTCAAACGCCACATCTTGACTAAAAAGACCACTAAAAACAAACGCCAACTGCGCGGTACCTCTATGGTAAACGATCGCGATTTGGCTTCTGTTGCTAAAATGTTACCCTACGCTTAAGGAGTTTAGAATATGCCACGCGTAAAACGCGGTGTAACCGCTCGTGCCCGTCACCAAAAAATCTTCGCGTTAGCCAAAGGTTACCGCGGTCGTCGTAAAAACGTATACCGCGTTGCCAAGCAAGCGGTAATGAAAGCCGGTCAATACGCATACCGTGACCGTCGTCAACGCAAACGCCAATTCCGTCAATTGTGGATTGTCCGTATCAATGCAGGTGCCCGTGAAAACGGTCTGTCTTACAGCAAATTTATGAACGGTCTGAAACGTGCCTCTATCGAAATCGACCGTAAAGTATTGGCTGATTTGGCTGTATTCGATAAAGCCGCTTTTGCACAATTGGTTGAGAAAGCTAAAGCTGCTTTGGCTGCTTAATCCAAAAAATTTAAAAAGGAAGCTACGGCTTCCTTTTTTCTTTGTTTGAATAAAGTCTATGTGATTGATTTTCTTTCTTTAAAGTCTATTTTTTTGAATTGATTTGCGCTAAAATACGCCGATTCTATCAAACGGATTGGCCGTAAACGATAAAAGGTCGTCTGAAAAGTTTGGCAATACCAAACCATACAGGCGACCTCATTGTTTCAGACGACCCATCATCAACCGACAGACGATAAACCACTATGGAAAATGTAAACCGTATCGTTGCAGAAGGTATTGCCGCAGTAGAAGCCGCGCAAGACTTCAACGCTCTAGAACAAATCAAAGCCCGTTATCTTGGTAAAACCGGCGAGTTGACCGGACTTCTGAAAACCTTAGGTCAAATGTCGCCTGAAGAGCGCAAAACCATAGGTGCGCATATCAATGAATGCAAAAACCAGTTTCAGACGGCCTTTAACAATAAACGCGATGCCCTCAACGAAGCCAAACTGCAAGCCCAGCTTGCCGCCGAAGCCCTTGATATTACCCTGTCCGGACGTGCGCAGGAAAACGGCGGCCTGCATCCCGTAACCCTGACCTTGCAGCGCGTGGTCGAACTCTTTCACGGCATGGGTTTTGAAGTGGCAGACGGCCCGGAAATCGAAGACGATTTCCACAACTTCCAAGCACTGAATATCCCTGCAAACCACCCGGCACGCGCCATGCAGGATACGTTCTACGTTGAAAACGGCGATGTTTTGCGCACGCACACTTCCCCGATTCAAATCCGCTACATGCTCGATAAAAAAGAGCCGCCCATCCGCATTATCGCCCCCGGCCGCGTTTACCGCGTGGACAGCGATGCTACGCACTCACCCATGTTCCACCAAGCCGAAGGCCTGTGGGTAGAAGAGGGCGTAACCTTTGCCGATTTGAAAGCCGTGTTCACCGATTTTATCCGCCGCTTTTTCGAACGCGATGATTTGCAAGTACGTTTCCGTCCGTCTTTCTTCCCGTTCACCGAGCCGTCCGCCGAAATCGACATCATGGGCGAAAACGGCAAATGGCTGGAAGTCGGCGGCTGCGGCATGGTGCATCCCAACGTGTTGAAAAACGTGAATATCGACCCCGAAAAATACACCGGTTTCGCCTTCGGCATCGGCCTCGATCGTTTCGCCATGTTGCGTTACAACGTGAATGATTTGCGGCTGTTTTTCGATAACGATTTGAACTTTTTGAAGCAGTTTGCAAAATGATTGTGCAGGCTGCCTAAAAGAAACTGCCCTAACAAAGTTAAAAAGCAGCCTGCACCCCACCAAGCAAACAGGTCGTCTGAAAACAAAGTCTGATAAAAAAGTTAATTAGTTGATTGAGAACATAACATGCAATTCTCCTACTCATGGCTGAAAAACCAAGCCGATACCGAACTTTCCGCCGATAAGCTGGAACACCTGTTAACCATGTCCGGCTTGGAAGTGGAAGAAGCCGAGACTGCCGCGCCGGCGTTTACAGGCGTGGTGATTGCCGAAGTGAAATCCGTTGAAAAACATCCGGATGCCGACCGTTTGAACGTTACCCAAGTCGATGCGGGTACGGGCGAGTTGGTACAGATTGTGTGCGGTGCGCAGAATGTAAAAGCGGGCATCAAAGTGCCGTGTTCGTTGTCGGGCGCGGTGTTGCCGGGCAATTTCAAAATCAAGCCGACCAAGATGCGGGGCGTGGTGTCGAATGGGATGTTGTGTTCCACCGACGAACTCGGTCTGCCTGACGACGGCGTGAACGGCCTGCACATTCTGCCGCAAGACGCGCCCGTCGGTGCAAACATCCGTGAATATCTGGATTTGGATGATACGGTGTTCACGCTGAAAATCACGCCGAACCGTGCCGACTGCCTGAGCATCAAAGGCATTGCGCGTGAAGTGTCCGCATTGACGGGTTGCGCGTTCAAGCAGCCTGCAATCCATGCCGCGCCAATCACGGGTAGCCGCAGACAGCCCGTGCAGATTGATGCGCCTGCCGATTGCGGCCGCTTTATCAGCCGCGTGATTGAAAATGTAAATGCGCGCGCCGCTACGCCGGATTGGATGAAGCAGCGTTTGGAGCGCAGCGGCATCCGCAGTATTTCCGCGCTGGTGGACATTGGCAATTATGTGATGCTGGAAATCGGTCAGCCGATGCATGTTTTCGATGCCGACAAACTTTCAGGCAGCCTGCACATCCGCCGTGCGCGCGAAGGTGAAACGCTGGAATGTCTGAACGAGAAAACTGTCTCTCTGTCTGAAAACACACTGGTAGTGGCCGATGAAAAAGGTGCGTTGAGTTTGGCGGGGCTGATGGGAGGCGCGGCAAGTGCGGTTTCAGACGACACACAAAATATCGTGCTGGAAGCGGCTTGGTTTGCGCCTGAAATCATCGCCGGCAAATCGCGCCAATACGGTTTTGGCTCGGATTCGTCGTTCCGCTTTGAGCGAGGCGTGGATTACCGTTTGCAGGCTGATGCCATCGAACGCGCTACCGAATTGGTTTTGCAAATCTGCGGCGGCGCGGCTGGAGAAATGGTGGAAGCGCAGGGTGAATTGCCCAGAGCGAAGCAGGTCGAACTGCGTTTAGGCCGTCTGAAAACGGTGTTGGGCGTGGACATTCCTGCCGAACAGGTGGAAACCATTTTGCAGCACTTGGGTCTGCAGCCTGAAAAAACGGCGGAAGGCTTCCGCGTTACCGCGCCGAGTTTCCGTTTCGACATCGAAATCGAAGCCGATTTGATTGAAGAAATCGGCCGCGTTTACGGCTATGAAAATATCCCCGACGATTACACCTCAGGTCGTCTGAAAATGCTGGCCCTGCCCGAAACCCGCCGTCCGCGTTTTGCCGTTTATAACGAAATGGCGGCGCGCGGCTACCGCGAAGTGGTCAGCTATGCCTTCGTTGACGAGCAGTGGGAACTCGATTTTGCCGCCAATGCCAACCCTATCCGCCTGCAAAACCCGCTGGCGGCGCAGTATGCCGTGATGCGTTCTACGCTCATCGGCGGCTTGGTGGAAATTCTGCAAAACAATCTGAACCGCAAACAAAACCGCGTGCGCGTGTTTGAAATCGCCCGCGTGTTCAGCAAGGATTCGGACGGCCAGTTTGTGCAAAACGAACGCATCGGCGGCTTGTGGCATGGCGCGGTGATGCCCGAACAATGGGGCGAAAAAACGCGCAACGCGGATTTTTACGACATCAAGGCGGATGTAGAAAATCTGTTGAAAAACAAAGCAGTTGAGTTCGTCAAAACCGAACATCCCGCCCTGCATCCCGGCCGCGCCGCCAATATCGTTTCAGACGGCCAGGTCATCGGTTTTGTCGGCGAATTGCATCCGAAATGGCTGCAAAAATACGACTTGCCACAAGCGCCGCTGGTATTTGAAATCGATATGGCAGCCGTGTTGGAACGCGAAAAAACGCGTTATCAGGCAGTATCGAAATTCCAGCCGGTTCGCAGGGATTTGGCGTTTGTGGTGCCTGAAACCATGACCCATGATGATTTGTTGGCCGCCTTGAACGGCGCGGCAAACAAGTTGGTACAGGAAATCAGCGTATTTGACGTGTATCGCGGTACGGGCCTGCCTGAAGGGATGAAGAGCATGGCGGTCAAAGTGATTTTGCAGGATATGGAAAACACGCTGACGGATGAAACAGTCGAGCCGGTTATCGGAAAACTGATTGACGCGGCAACTGCTGCGGGAGCGCAACTTCGCAGTTAAAAAATAAATATTCGCTTGAATTTTAAATAGAAATTGGTAATAATCTGCACCTGTTACAACAGAAGGTAATAATATGACACTAACTAAAGCCGAATTGGCCGATATTTTGGTAGATAAAGTCAGCAATGTAACCAAAAACGATGCCAAAGAAATCGTCGAACTCTTTTTTGAAGAAATCCGCAGCACTTTGGCACGCGGCGAAGAAATCAAAATTTCCGGTTTCGGTAATTTTCAGTTGCGCGACAAACCGCAACGTCCCGGCCGTAATCCGAAAACCGGCGAAGAAGTACCGATTACCGCCCGCCGCGTAGTCACTTTCCATGCCAGCCAAAAACTCAAAGGCATGGTGGAGCATTACTATGACAAACAACGCTAATCCCGTTATTCCTGCAAAACGTTATTTCTCGCTAGACGAAATGTGCGAACTGGTGCAAATCAGCCCGTCACAATTTGCCCAGTGGCAACATGAGAACGGTATCGTTGTCGGTTACGGCGGCGATCGTTACACCCGTTCCGATGTGGTGAAACTGCTGAAGCTGAAAGATACCTTTGCGCCTTATGTCGACCGCTTCAGCCGTGATTCTTTGGATGCAAACGGTCATCCTGCTGCAAAGGCAGAAGAGGTTAGGGATAGCCTGAATCAAATTTTGGCAGATTTGGAAGCGCATTCATAATCGCCATTTCGTATTTCTGCGAAAAATAAAAAAACCGACCTTTGAAAGGTCGGTTTTTTTATTGATGACGAAAAGATTAACAATACATTTTTATGCCAATTTGTCAGCCGAAGAAGGCGCAAGTGATACGAAGCCGGCCGCAGCTTCAGGAAATTGTTTTTCCAGAGTTTATACTCGATATATCATCTTCCGTTTCTTCTGTTGCATGAACAATCGAACAGGACGACTGCCATTAGTAAAAAGGTCGTCTGAAAACTTTCAGACAACCTTTGAGAAAGTTAGGTGTCCAATTTAACCTACGCCTGTTATGCAAAAAACGCAGTGTTTTCTTGAAATATCAACAATCCTTTCTTAGAGAAAAGCTATCTAAACTAAACCTTCAGATTACTTTAACTCATTCTTTAACTTTTATCTGATAAAATTTCTTCTGTTCCGGATCTTCAAAAAAACCTACGGGCCCTCTTATTAAATATGATATTTCAATCATGATATCCTGCTTCATCTTTGGAGTTCCAGAAATATGAACCGTATCATACCACTTATCGATGGGCTTTACAGTTAACCCCGAATTCGGAGGATCCATTTTTACTCTGAAATGATCGGGATAAGTAGCTTGATTGGCCACATTAAATTCTATGAAATATGGCTTATTTAATTCTGCATCCGGTAATACCTGAACTTTATGTTTACCGGCAAAACAACCGGATAATGCTATTACAGTCGAAAAGATAAATACTTTCCTTATCATACTTAAAATAAGCTCCATAATTTACTGATATTTCACAAAATTCTAAAATCAATTGCTCCAAAGCTGGCTTTTAGAAATTTTTCAGACGACCTTTGAGAAAGTTAGGTTTTCAATTCAACCTACGCCTGTTATGTAAACAACACAGTACTTTCTTGAAATATGAACAATTCTTTCTTAGAGAAAAGCTATCTAAACTAAACTTTCAGATAACCTTGACTTATTCTTTAACTTTTATCTGATAAAATTTCTTCTGTTCCGGATCTTCAAAAAAACCTACGGGCCCTCTTATTAAATATGATATTTCAATCATGATATCCTGCTTCATCTTTGGAGTTCCAGAAATATGAACCGTATCATACCACTTATCGATGGGCTTTACAGTTAACCCCGAATTCGGAGGATCCATTTTTACTCTGAAATGATCGGGATAAGTAGCTTGATTGGCCACATTAAATTCTATGAAATATGGCTTATTTAATTCTGCATCAGGCAATGATTCGACTTTTGGTGTGACAGTACAGCTCGCAGTAAAGCAAGCTAGAGCAAATATAAACAATCTTTTCATTTTCTTTTTTCCTATGTTATTGCTTTAAAAATTATTGCTTCAAGTAAACAGTTTCAAATCCACTATATCTCCCCTGTTTGCCGGCCTACCAACGGACTTTCCCATACTATCCAGTGAGCCTTAAAGTTTGGTGTCGTTGCCCCAGCAAAATACTTGGCGAACTTATCAGTTGCACGACACGCTAGCCTTGTATCGCGTATTTGTTGATTTCAGCCAATTTTTTCAGAGTGTTGCTACAAAGATAGGGGGAGATTATCTTGTTGAAGTTACGTTTTCAGACGACCTCCTGAGACTAAACTCAATCCGCCACATCAATACACAAATATTTCAATTCCAAATATTCATCCGCACCGTATTTGCTGCCTTCGCGTCCCAGCCCGCTGCGTTTCACGCCGCCGAACGGTGCCGCTTCATTGCTGATTAAGCCGGTATTGATGCCGACCATGCCGTATTCCAAGGCTTCGCCGACGCGCCATTGGCGGGCGGTATTGGAAGTGAAGAGGTAGGCCGCCAAACCGTATTCCGTATCGTTGGCGGCCGCGATGACTTCGGCTTCGGTTTCAAAGCAGAACACGGGACACAACGGCCCGAAGGTTTCTTCGCGCGCCACCGCCATTTGTGCCGTTACGCCGCTTAAGACGGTCGGTTCGAAAAACGTTCCGCCCAACGCGCTGCGTTTGCCGCCGGTCAGGCAGACCGCGCCTTTTGAGAGCGCGTCGGCGATGTGCTGCTCGACTTTCTCCACCGCTTTTTCCTCAATCAGCGGCCCTTGGTTCACGCCTTCATCCAAGCCGTTGCCCAATTTGAGCGCAGCCACTTTTTCACTTAATTTGCGGCAAAATTCGTCGTAAATGCCCGATTGAGCGTACACGCGGTTGGTGCAGACGCAGGTCTGGCCGCTGTTGCGGAACTTGCTCGCCAGCGCGCCTTCGACGGCTTTGTCCAAATCGGCATCGTCAAACACGATAAACGGCGCGTTGCCGCCCAGTTCCAAACTGAGTTTTTTAATGTCCGCCGCACTGTCGGCAAAAATTTTCGCACCGACTTCGGTCGAACCGGTGAAGCTGATTTTGCGCACGGTCGGGTTCGTAGCAAATTTATGGCTGATTTCCGAAGCGCGGCCGCTGACGACGGGAAGTAAATCCTGCGGCACGCCCGCTTCGTAAGCCAGCAAGGCCAGCGCATACGCGCTCAGAGGCGTAAGCGATGCGGGTTTGACTATCATCGCGCAGCCCACCGCCAAAGCAGGCGCGGCCTTGCGCGCAATCATTGCGGACGGGAAGTTCCACGGCGTAATCGCAGCGGTAACGCCGACGGGCTGTTTCAACACGACCAGTTTTTGCGACGCTTTCACGCTCGTCAGCACATCGCCGTCAATCCGCCGCGCCTCTTCGGCAAACCAGCGCACAAACGAAGCCGCATAATCAATCTCGCCGCGCGCCTCGGTCAGGCTTTTGCCCTGTTCCATCGTCATGATGCGCGCCAGTTCTTCTTTGTTTTCCTTGATCAAAAAATACCAACGCCACAACACATCGGCGCGTTCCAACGCGGTTTTTGCCGCCCATAATTTTTGTGCAGCCTCCGCCTTTTGAATCAGTAGTTTGAGGTCGTCTGAACGGGTTGTGCGGACAAACGCCAAAGTCTCGCCCGTCGCCGGATTATCGACTTTGATACTGTCTGGAATCGGAAGAAAAGAAATATCGGGATGGTTTAACAATGATGCAAAAGAATTCATGCCTGCCCTCGTGTGTATAGATGATGGATGGAAGTCATTATTCTCTTCATAGGAGAAAAGCGCAAACTGCTTGAGCAGTTTGAGCCACATGAGAAAAAGAACCCAAAGCAGGTAGCTAAAAAGGTCGTCTGAAAATGCCTTATGGGCTTGGTTAGGACTTTTCGTTTGAATGGTAAGAAAGTGTTTTGACCGGTTGATAAGACATATTCAGGCAATTTTTATTTTTGAATTTCTTGTTTGCCTATATGGGTTATATAAAAATGGAATATTTTTATGTTAAACAACGGAATAGGTTTTTAAATCATTTTAACTATTGAATGCGGATATATCTGGCAAATGTTTGCATGCGCTTAAAAATTTATTAAAATCTCAAAAAATCATACAAATAATAATCAAAATCATTATATTTATATTCCAATCTGACTTGCGGCAAAACCTTTCCGAGGTCGTCTGAAAACTTTCAGACGACGCTGTCTGACATTCCACCACACAAGGAATCCGTTATGAAGTCAGTCAAAGTCAACACCCTTGCCGCCTGCATCGCCGTCATTGGTTTCTCTCCCATCATTTATGCTGCCGATAATACGCCGACCGTCATTCTCGATCCCGTTACCGTCAAAGGCACACGCAATAAAGATGAAATCGGTAAAAGCCGAGTTTATACCCGCGAAATCGTCAACCTCTACAAAGGCAAGGAAGATGTCGAAACCTTCAAAGGCAACACCGTGTCCGACCTCTTCAGCGGCCTGCCCGGTGTCTACAGCGGCGAGGCGCGCAACAGCGGCGCGCTCGACCCCAATATCCGCGGCGTGCAGGGGCAGGGGCGCATCCCCGTTACCATCGACGGCACCGAGCAGGCGATTACCGTCTGGCGCGGCATGTTCGGCGCAAACAACCGCAACTATGTCGATCCCAATATCATCAGCAGCGTGTATGTGGAAAAAGGCCCGTCGTTCAACCGCGAAGTCAAAAGCGGTATCGGCGGTTCGGTGGCGCTGAAAACCCTCGAAGCCGACGACATCGTGCCCGAAGGTCAGAAATACGGCGTGGAAATCAAGGCGGAAACCAGCAACAATTCCATCAAGCCGCGTAAAGCCACCTATGCCGAAAACGTGGATTACCGCACTTTGGAACATCCTGAAAATGTAGTAGGCGGATACTGGCGGTTTTATGCCGACGATTCAGACAGATTAACCCCGCGCTTCGGCGGCAAGCATAAATTTTCGGAAGACAAGGCCTACCGCATCGCCGCTGCGACCAAACAAGATAATTTCGATGCCATACTCACCTATGCCTACCGCAACAAGGGCAATTACTTTTCAGGCAAAAAAGGCGCGCACCGTTACGGCTTCTACTCCACCGACAATGCCGAGAACCTCCGCAGGCTGGAACAAGAACAGGGGATAAAGGAACTCAGCCCCGATGTCCCCATTATCGGCCTTTTCTACACGCCGGGAGGCGAGGTAGCCAATACTTCGCTGGAAACCGAATCTTGGCTGGGTAAAACCACCTTCCGCCTGCCGAACAACCAAAGCATCAAACTCGGCCTGCGCCATACGCACTCCACCTTCGGCGAGGTTATGCCATCACGCATCCTCAGCGGCGGCGGTTTCCAAGGTGATAATGTCGATTCCCAAAACAAAATCGCCGAATGGCCGCAGGCGTGGGTCAAGCAGCGCGCCTACAATATCGACTATTCGTGGAAACCCGAAGGCAGCCGCTGGATTGATTTGAACGCCTCGCTATGGGCCACCCGCACCCGCTCCAAAACCAATTCCTCCGGCGGCGTCCCCGGCGATATCGCTTGGACCGACGAGGGATGGGATGCGGCTGCCGACGACTGGATTCAAGGCCTTCGCAAAAGGCCCGGTTTGGACGAAGGTCTGCCGAATACCGACGGCCGCTTCAATACCCGCCAGGCGCAGGCGCTCTACGCCACCAACAACCGCAACGGCTTCAATTTCTCCAACCGCATGAAGCTGCGCGACAATCTTGAACTGACCGTATTGGGCGACTTCCAGAACGAAAAACTGGCAACGCATAACGAATTTGCCGATTTATATGGCAACCGCTACAAAAAGGAATTTGATCAAAACTTGATCTATCCCAGTTCATTTCTTGATACTATCACCTACCCGCGCAACGGCAGGCGGCGCGAATACAACCTCGGCTTCAATTTCCGCTTCGAACCGCGCCCGTGGCTGACGCTGACCGCAGGCGCGCGCTATACCAACTTCTCCCTGCAAGACGACAGTGTCAAAAAATTCTTAGACAACGGCGGTGAATTGGAAGCCCACAGAGGACTTCGATATACCGCCGATGTCGTGGCGACGAAAAAAGATTACGAAGCCTACCAAAAAGCCGATGCCTGCATCATGTCTCCTACATGCGAAGCGACACAAGACATGTTGGATGCATCTGCCAAAATCATTCCCGAAGGATCTGACGGTATGGGTATACCAATGTATACTAAAAAAGTACGTTTCGATTGGACCAAAGACCAATACGGCAAGCTGAATATGGCCGACCATCCGGTATTGAACAATCCCAAAGTGCTGACCCGTGTCGAGAACCCCGCCTATAATCCGGCCGATCCCAGCAGCCCGCGTTTTGCAAACAAATTCCAAAACCTTAAAGCCGAAACTGCAAGTGACTACTCTTATAAAAGCGTGCTGACCCCGGCGCAGAAGCAGCAGGCGCTGAAGCAGAAAGGCAGCGGCTGGGCACCCGCCGCTTCGGTAACCTTCAATCTGACCGACTATGCCCGCGCCTACCTGCGCTATACCCAAACCCTGCGTTTTCCCAGCATTTTCGAGGGCACCGTAGGTGTTCCCATCAGCCCGAAGCTCAACACCACCTCGGTAAACCGCTATGGCTACCAATGGAAACCCGAACGCGGCAAAAATTTCGAGGTCGGCTATATCCACGACCTGACCGGAATGTTCCCGAAAATGCGCAAGGCCGATTTCCGCATCAACTATTTCCGCAACATCACCAAAAACATCATCGACCGCAACGACCAGCTTGAATTCGAACAATTCGACAAGCAGATACGTTCTGGCGCGGAATTGTCCGCCCGCTTCGATACCGGCAAGGTGTACGGCAGCCTCGGCGTCATCCGTACCATCCGCAACGACGTCTGCGACGAGGGTGCCGCATTCACTGACCAATTGCAGTCAACTGTGCTGAGATTGCATGTTCAAAGCAGCGGCAGCAAACCGCTGCTGCGCGCGCCGACCTGTTTCCCCGGCGGCGTGAAAATCGATGGTTACCTGTCATCCATGATGCAGCCGCGCTGGTCGGTCGATGCCGAATTGGGCGCACGTTTCCTGAAAAACAAACTGGATGTCGGCACCCGCTTCCACTGGCACAGCGACGTCTATAAAACCCGCGTAGACTCATGGCGCGGCTTCGAGCGGGCGGTTAACGACCATTACGCCACCGCTACGGACGAAGTCAAAGGCTATACTGACGGCATAGAAGATATGCGTTGGACCCCCACGGCCGTCGTCGATGCCTATCTGCGCTACCGCATCAACAAAAACATTACCGCCGAGCTGGTGGGCACCAACCTGACCAACCGCTACTATATGGACCCGTTCAGCCGCTCCTTCATGCCTGCACCGGGCAGGACGATCAGGATAGGGATTACGGGCAAGTTTTAAAGTAATTTCAAATTAGGATTTCCCCATATTTCGATATTGGGAAGAGGATATTCAGGGGCTTGTCATCAAAGCAGAATACAGGTTTTAAACCTTCGAGGTCGTCTGAAAACGAATTTTCAGACGACCTCGAAGGTTTCTGTTGCACAAGCTGTCCGCTAAGGAGTCGGTTTTGTAAGAGTGCTATTTTTATCCTGAATACACGTTATAATACGAACCTTGTTTTCAAACCGATTCGAGATTCCGTTTTCAGACGACCTTTAAGATAAAAGGTCGTCTGAAAACGTTTGTCCAGCCCATACGCATCCGCCGAACTATGATTCCATCCGATTTCATTGACGAGCTTCTGGCCAAAGTCGATATTGTCGATATTATCGACGAGCAGGTTCCGCTGAAGAAGGGCGGGGCGAACTATATGGCTTGTTGTCCGTTCCATAAGGAAAAGACGCCGTCGTTTTCGGTCAGTCCGACCAAGCAGTTTTATCATTGTTTCAGTTGCGGGGCGCATGGTTCGGCGATTGGTTTTGTGATGGAACATCAGGGGCTGTCGTTTCCGGAGGCGGTGCAGTTTCTGGCCGACCGTGTGGGCATGACTGTGCCTAAAGTGCGCGGGCAGAACGATAATCCCGAAGTCCGTGCCGAACGTAAGAAAAAACAGCAGACGTTGGAGGAAACGACGGCTGCGGCGGCTGATTTTTATGCGCAACAGTTGAAATTCAATCCGGCGGCGAAAGCTTATTTGGACAAGCGCGGTTTGAGCGCGGAAGTCATCGCGCATTATGGTTTGGGCTACGCGCCCGACGGCTGGCAGCCTTTGGCGCAAGTGTTCCAACCGTACCCGAATACCGCGTTGGTGGATACGGGGATGGTGATTGACAATGAGGGTCGGCATTACGACCGCTTCCGTCATCGGATTATGTTCCCCATCCGCAATCCGCGCGGGCAGGTGATCGGTTTCGGCGGCAGGGTGTTGGACGACTCGAAGCCGAAATATTTGAATTCGCCTGATACACCTTTGTTTGATAAGGGGAAAAACCTTTACGGATTGTATGAGGGGCGTGCCGCGGTCAAGGAAGCAGGGCGGATTTTGGTGGTCGAAGGCTATATGGACGTGGTCGCGCTGGCGCAGTTCGGCGTGGGCTACGGCGTGGCGGCTTTGGGCACGGCGACGACGGCGGAACATGTCAAAATCCTGATGCGGCAGGCGGACAGTATTTATTTCTGTTTCGACGGCGACAGCGCGGGACGGAAAGCGGCTTGGCGCGCGCTGGAAAATGCGTTGCCGCAGTTGAAAGACGACAAATCGCTGCATTTTTTGTTCTTGCCGGAAGAACACGACCCCGACAGTTACATCCGCGCCTACGGAAAAGCGCAATTTGAAGATGCGCTGTTGAATCAAAGCAAGCCCTTGTCGGAATATTTCTGGGAACATCTTTCAGACGACCTCAATCTCAATACGCAGGAAGGTAAGGCGGAATTGGTGAAAACCAGTTCGCCGCTTTTGGCGCAGATTACCGCGCCGGCATTGGCTTATCTGTTGAAACAACGGCTTAGCGAGCTGGTCGGCATCGATCCCGACAATCTCGCCCAACTGTTGGGGCAGGAAGCGCCGAAGCGGCACGTCAAACAAAAAAGCTACAAACTGCCTCCGATTTCCGTCAAACAACCTGTCATGTTGACGCTGGTGCAACGGCAAATCCGCAGCCTCTTGATAAATCCGGATTGGGCTGCATATATAGACCTGCCCGATTATTTGGCGTTGGACGGCGATTTCGCCTGCCTTGCCAATCTTGCCGAAACCATTAAAAGCCATGCCGCCGTACCTGCTACCGCGCAGGTTTTAGAGTATATGCGCGGTTCTCCTTACGAAGAAACCGTGAACCAAATCTTCCAATCGACACTCTATTCTGAAGAAATGGAAGGCGGAGGCGAAGAAGACCGCGAGAACTTCCAAATCGGCATGAAGAAACTCCTTAACGAGTTAAAATACCAACAAATCGAAACCCTCAAGCAGAAAAGCCTGCAATCGGGTTTGAATGAAAATGAAAAAAAACTCTTGCTGTCGCTTTTGACGGCAAAGCAAAATTGAACGAACGGCAATCCCAGCCGAATCCAGCAACCTTCAGGCCGTCAGAAAAGCATTGTCCCAAGCTGCGAACATGATGATCCCGCAGAACACCCGTTCCAAAGAGCTTTCAGACGACCTCAGCGTTACAACCCGGCAGATTGAATTTAAATCGGTTGTAACTCTGTTCCGCCTTCAGGTGCATCATGCAAACCGTCGGCACACCATCAGATCAAGAAAGTAATCCATGTCTAAAGACCAAAATCACGAAGACTATCAAGAACAGGACGACAACCGTCCGCTGACCCTCGAAGAGCAGCGCGCCCGCCTGCGCCAGCTCATCATCATGGGTAAGGAACGCGGCTACATCACTTATTCCGAAATCAACGACGCCTTGCCCGATGATATGTCCGATGCGGATCAAATCGACAACATCGTCAGCATGATTTCCGGCTTGGGCATCCAAGTGACCGAGCAGGCGCCTGACGCGGAAGACATTTTGTTGAGTGACAATGCTGCCGCCGTCACCGACGACGATGCCGTTGCCGAAGCCGAAGCCGCCTTGTCCAGCGCGGATTCCGAGTTCGGCAGAACTACCGACCCCGTGCGTATGTATATGCGCGAAATGGGGCAGGTTGACCTGCTGACCCGCGAAGACGAAATCATCATCGCCAAAAAAATCGAAAACGCCCTGAAAAACATGGTGCAGGCGATTTCCGCCTGTCCGGGCTCCATTGCCGAAATCCTCGAGCTGATCGAGCAAATCCGCAAGGATGAAATCCGCGTGGACGAAGTGGTCGAAGCCATCATCGATCCGAACGAAGTGTTGCTCAACGAATTGGGCCTGGGACACTTGGAAAGCGCGTCAAACGACGACGATTCCGGTAGCAGTGAAGAAGATGAAGCGGATGAAGACGACGATGACGACGATTCCGGCAGCGACTCCGAAGCCATGTCCGCCGCGCATCTTGCCGAATTGAAGCAAAAAGTGCTGGAACACTTCGCCTTCATCGAAAGCGAATACGGCAAGATGATCAAAAAGCTGGAAAAACACGACAGCCGCCACCCCGATTATCTGGCACACCGCGACGCTATCGCCAACAAGCTCTTGGAAGTCCGTTTCGCCACCCGCCAAATCGAAAGCCTCAGCGGCAACCTGCGCAGCCGTGTCGAAAACATCCGCAAGCTCGAACGCGAAATCCGCGACATCTGTCTTGACCGCGTCCATATGGAACGCGACTACTTCATCCAAAACTTCCTGCCCGAAATCACCAACCTGAAATGGGTGGAAGAAGAAGTCGCCAAAGGCAGGGTCTGGAGCGACGCGCTCGACCGCTTCCGCCACGCCATCCTCGAAAAACAAACCGAGTTGGCAAACATGGAAAAAGAAACCCGCATTTCCATCGAAGAGCTGAAAGACATCAACAAAAACATGGTGTCGAGCGAAAAAGAAACCGCAGCCGCCAAGCAGGAAATGATTCAGGCAAACTTGCGCCTGGTGATTTCCATCGCCAAAAAATACACCAACCGAGGTTTGCAGTTCCTTGATTTGATTCAAGAAGGCAACATCGGCTTGATGAAGGCGGTCGACAAGTTCGAATACCGCCGCGGCTACAAATTCTCCACCTACGCGACATGGTGGATCCGCCAAGCGATTACCCGCTCGATTGCCGATCAGGCGCGCACCATCCGTATTCCGGTGCACATGATTGAAACCATCAACAAGATGAACCGCATCTCCCGCCAGTATCTGCAAGAAACCGGCGAAGAGCCCGATTCCGCCAAACTTGCCGAGTTGATGGAAATGCCGGAAGACAAAATCCGCAAAATCATGAAAATCGCCAAAGAGCCGATTTCGATGGAAACCCCGATCGGCGACGACGACGATTCGCACTTGGGCGACTTCATCGAGGACGCCAACAATGTTGCCCCTGCAGACGCCGCGATGTACACCAGCCTGCACGAAGTCACCAAAGAAATCCTCGAAAGCCTGACCCCGCGCGAAGCCAAAGTCCTGCGTATGCGCTTTGGTATCGACATGAATACCGACCACACGCTCGAAGAAGTCGGCAAACAGTTTGACGTAACCCGCGAACGTATCCGTCAAATCGAAGCCAAAGCCCTGCGCAAACTGCGCCATCCGACCCGCAGCGACCGCCTCAGAAGCTTCCTCGACAGCGAAGACAGCAAACTGTAAAACAGCAAACCGCAGGTTTATCCCTGCGGTTTTTTATGGGTAAGGGGTCGTCTGAAACAGAAGTTGTATAGTGGATTAAATTTAAATCAGGACAAGGCGACGAAGCCGCAGACAGTACAGATAGTACGGAACCGATTCACTTGGTGCTTCAGCACCTTAGAGAATCGTTCTCTTTGAGCTAAGGCGAGGCAACGCCGTACTGGTTTAAAGTTAATTCACTATACGTTTTCAGACGACCTGTTTTGCATTCATTGCACTATGGTCGGTTAAAACCCGTAGCGCGGGCTTTGCCCGCGGATAATAGAGAAAATTTCAGCAGCTTTTTTATTTATCATCTTCGTGGGCAAAGCCCACGCTACGACTTTATAACAGCAAACCGCAGGTTTTATACCTGCGGTTTTTTATGGGTAAAAGGTCGTCTGAAACAGAAGTTGTACGTTTTCAGACGACCTGTTTTGCATTCATTACACTATGGTCGGTTAAAACCCGTAGCGCGGGCTTTGCCCGCGGATAATAGAGAAAATTTCAGCAGCTTTTTTACTTATCATCTTTGTGGCAAAGCCCACGCTACATCGCGTTATCTTTTCTAGACCGGCTGGCAACCAAAACATAGTTTGCAAAAAAAGTCGTCTGAAAACCGGTTTCCCTGTTTTCAGACGACCTTTTCCATATTTTCACTTAAGAATCAGATTTTTCAGTCTTTCGCCGTATTCATCAGCCGCAGGGCTTTGAGGCGGCCGATTTCTTTTTGGTATTCCACCAAGCCGATAAATGTTCCGCTCCTGTCATAAATACGGATGGGCTGGTCGGCGGGGATGTCTTCGGTAAACTGCGGGCGCTGGCCGCATTTGAGCATGGTTGCGGCACGGTCATTCAGTTCGATTTTGGGGAGGTGCCGCACTAAAACGTCGCAGGGTAGGAGCAGGGCGTCGCGTTCGGTTTCGTTTAATGCTGCCAAGGCTTCGAGCGTGTGGCTTTCGCGGATGGTGAAACCGGCGGTTTCGGTGCGGCGCAGGGCGGTCAGGTGGGCGAACGTGCCGATGTGTTTGGCGATGTCTTCGCTGAGGGTGCGGATGTAGGTGCCTTTGCTGCAACGTACGTCGATGACGGCTTTGGGCGCGTCAAACTCGGTAATATCAATGGCGTAAATGGTGATGTCGCGCGGTTTGCGTTCGATGACGATGCCTTTGCGGGCGTATTCGTACAGCGGTTTGCCTTCGTGTTTGAGGGCGGAAAACATTGGCGGCACTTGGCGGATGTTGCCCGTCAGGGCTTGGCATGCCGTCTGAAATTCGGCTAAGGAAATATCGGCGCGGGCGGTGGCGATGATTTCGCCTTCGGCATCGCCCGTGCTGCTGGCTTCGCCGAGTTTCAGCGTGGCGGTGTAGGCTTTGTCGGCATCCAGCAGATATTGGGCGAACTTGGTCGCTTCGCCGAAGCAGACGGGCAAAAGTCCGGTTGCCAAAGGATCGAGCACGCCGGTATGTCCCGCTTTTTCAGCGTTGTAGAGGCGGCGGGCTTTTTGCAGGGCGGTATTGCTGGAAAGTCCTTCGGGCTTGTCGAGCAGAAGGACGCCGTTGACGGGGCGTTTGGCAGGTTTGGCGGTCATGATGGGGAAGGATAAGTGGCAGTTGTATGGGCGGGAAATGATTGCAAAAGGTCGTCTGAAAACAGGTTCGCGCTTTTACTGCGGCGTTTTCAGACGACCTTTACCTTTAATCTTCCACCGGCTTTTCCGCCGCTACTTGGTCGATGAGGCTGGAAATGCTCATGCCGCGTTCGAGCGATTCGTCGTATTTGAAGTGTAGTTCGGGCGTTTTGAAGAGTTTGATGCGTTTCGCCAATTCGCTGCGCAAGTGGCCTTTGGCGTGTTCCAAGGCTTCTTCGGTAATGTCGCGGGTGCTGTCGTCGAGGACGGTGTAGAACACGGTGGCGTGGCTGTAATCGCGGGTGACTTCGACTTCGTTGATGGTGATGAAGCCTGCGCGCGGGTCTTTCAGGCCGGTGCGGACCAGCTCGGCCAGTTCGCGCATGATTTGTTCTTTGACACGGTCTTGGCGGGCATAGCCGCGTTGCGGTTTTCTCATGGTTTTCCTTAAACGGCGGCGGCCGTTTCAACTTTGTTTTCAGACGGCCTGTGTGAAATAAATGCGGTATTATAACGGATATACGGCAATTTGAGGCCGTCTGAAAAGGAGTTTGGCTATGCAGAAAATCAAAATCGGATTGGCGGGGTTCGGCATGTCGGCGCAGGTGTTCCATCTGCCGTTTTGGCGTGCGGATGCGCGGTTTGAAGTCGTGCGCGTGTTTGAACGCAGCGGCAACAAAGCTCAGGCAGTCCTGCCGCAGGCGCAGACCGTGCGTTCGTTTGAGGAGTTGCTTACCGACGATGTCGATTTGGTGGTTGTGACCACGCCGAACCAGACGCATTTCGATTTTGCCGCTCAGGCTTTGCGTGCAGGTAAAAATGTGGTGGTGGAAAAACCATTGTGCGCCACGGCGGCGCAAGCCTTGGAACTGGCGGAACTCGCCGAGCGGCAGGGCGTATTGCTGACCGTTTACCAAAACCGACGTTGGGACAGCGCGCCGTTGACCGCCAAAAAGCTGCTTTCAGACGACCTCTTGGGCGAAATTGTGGATGCGGAGTTCCGTTTCGAGCGTTATGCGGCTGCATTGAACAAAAAACGCTGGAAGGAAACGGGCGAGGCGGGTGTAGGGCTGGTGTACGATTTGGGTTCGCACCTCATGGATATGGCAGTCGATATTTTCGGGATGCCCGACGAGCTTTATGCCGACGTGCGTTATCAACATGAAGGAGCGGCCAGCGACGACAATTTCTATATCGCGCTCTATTACGCCGACGGCAAAAAAGTTGCCCTGACTGCAAGCAAATATGCCCGCGAACCTTTGCCGTTCATGACCTTGCACGGCAAACGCGGTTCATACGTCAAACAAAACGCCGACAACCAAGAAGCCTTGCTGCTCGGCGGCGCGCAACCCGTCGGAGCGTGGAACCGTGAACCGGAAGACGAATGGGGCATCCTGCACACGGAAATCGACGGAGCGGTCGTCCGCAAGAAAATCGAAAGCGTCAGCGGCAATTATGCGGCGTTTTATGAAAACCTTTATGACGCGCTGCAAGGCAAATCTCCCTCAGCGGTACAGCCGCGCCAAGTGGCGGAAGTGTTGGGTCTGCTGGAAAAAGTATATGAAAGCGCGAAATCGGGGTGTCGGGTAAAGGTGTAGGGAGCGGTTTAAACCGCCGGATAGAAGGGCGGGGCAAAACCATTGGGGAAACGTAAGCCTGAAGATCGCAGAAAATAAGCCGCCGTTGCGTATCCTTTATTTTGTTTCGTTATAAAAAAAAGTATAATCACACCCATTCAAAAACAATCCGAGGCCTGCCAAATGAACGTAACCGTTATCAATCACCCCCTTGTCCGCCACAAACTCACGCTCATGCGCGAGGCCGATTGCAGCACTTACAAATTCCGCACCCTCACTACCGAGCTGGCGCGCCTGATGGCTTACGAAGCCAGCCGTGATTTTGAAATTGAAAAATACATTATCGACGGCTGGTGCGGTCAAATCGAAGGCGACCGCATCAAGGGCAAAACCTTGACCGTCGTGCCGATTTTGCGTGCCGGTTTGGGTATGCTCGACGGCGTGCTCGACCTGATTCCGACTGCCAAAATCAGCGTGGTCGGATTGCAGCGCGACGAAGAAACGCTCAAACCCGTTTCCTATTTTGAAAAATTCGTGGACAGCATGGACGAACGTCCCGCGCTGATTATCGACCCCATGCTCGCGACCGGCGGCTCTATGGTGGCCACCATTGACCTGTTGAAGGCGAAAGGCTGCAAAAATATCAAAGCGTTGGTACTCGTTGCTGCGCCCGAAGGCGTCAAAGCCGTCAATGAAGCGCATCCCGACGTCACCATCTACACCGCCGCCCTCGACAGCCATCTGAACGAAAACGGCTACATTATCCCCGGCTTGGGCGATGCGGGCGATAAGATTTTCGGCACGCGCTGATTCGTGATTTGAGGTCGTCTGAAACTGAATGTATGGGTTTCAGACGACCTTTTTATAGTGGATTAACTTTAAATCAGGACAAGGCGACGAAGCCGCAGACAGTACAGATAGTACGACAAGGCGAGGCAACGCCGTACTGGTTTAAAGTTAATCCACTATACAAGGTATTTTTCGTTGAAAATCCCATGTTAGAAAGGACAACCATGAGCTTCCAAGACAACCTCGCCGCCATGCCCGACATCGGTCATTTGAGCGGACTCGACATCCTCGACGCACAAGGCAAAGCCGTCCATCACATCCCCAACGCGCCCGGCAAGCAAGGCTCGCTCAAACTCTACAACGCTTTGGCATTGAATTTCGGCGGCAAACTCGATGCCGCCGCCGCTGCACAGGGTTTGGATTGGTTTGCCGAACATGTTGCCGACGCGCAAGCCAATCCGGACAAACATCCCAATATCGATTTGCTGTTGCAAGTGAAAAACGAAAACCTCAGATTGCTTCTAAAGCCGGTTAACGCTTAAACATCAGCTAAGCGAAAGGTCGTCTGAAAACAGAAATCCTGTTTTCAGACGACCTTTTTTCATGAAACCGTTTCGTTATAAATAAAATTGTTATATTATAACCAATCAAATTTCTACCCGATACATTTGGAGAACCCATGAAAAAAACCGCATTGTTCATCGCATCCGCACTCCTGTTCAGCACAACCGCCCAAGCACACCGCGTCTGGGTCGAAACCGCCCATACGCACGGCGGCGAATACCTACAAGCCGAATTGGGCTATGGCGAGTTCCCCGAACTCGAACCCATCGCCAAAGACCGCCTGCACATTTTCAGCAAGCCCATGCAGCTGATTACCGAAAAAGGCAAAGAAAATCTGATTCAAAAAGGGACGTACAACTACCAATACCGCAGCAAACTCCCTGTCAAAGACGGCAGCTACCTCGTTACCGCCGAATACCAACCGACCTTCTGGTCTAAAAACAGCGCAGGCTGGAAACAGGCGAGCATCAAAGAAATGCCTGACGCCAGCTATTGCGAACAAACCCGAATGTTCGGTAAAAACATCGTCAACGTCGGTCACGAAAGCGCGGACACCGCCGTCATCACCAAACAAGTCGGGCAACATCTGGAAATCGTTCCGTTGGACAATCCTGCCAACGTCCACGTCGGCGAACGCTTTAAAGTCCGCGTCCTTTTCAACGGCGAGCCGCTGCCCAACGCCACCGTTACCGCCACATTTGACGGTTTTGACACCAGCGACCGCAGCAAAACCCACAAAACCGAAGCCCAAGCCTTCTCCGATACCACGGACGACAAAGGCGAAGTCAGCATCATCCCCCTGCGTCAAGGCTTCTGGAAAGCCAGCGTAGAACACAAAGCCGATTTCCCCGATCAAAGCGTGTGCCAAAAACAGGCGAACTACACCACCCTGACCTTCCAAATCGGTCATACGCATCATTAATATCCAATAACAAAGGTCGTCTGAAAACCGTATTGCAGGGTTTTCAGACGACCTTTCTCGTTATCAGCCAATCAATTTCAGCCAATTAATTTAATAAACAGCCATCCATCAAGGTTTATGAGGCGCAAACGTCCACTGTCCAAGCGTCAAGCCCAAATCAAACACGTTCAGACGACCTATCGCCACCCTGACCAAACGCAGACACGGAAAACCCGCCTTAGCCGTCATCCGCCTGACCTGCCGGTTTTTCCCTTCCGAAATCCGAATTTCCACCCAAAAATCAGGTACAGACTTGCGCACGCGGATAGGCGGCACGCGCGGCCACAAAACATCCGCTTCGCCCGCTTCCAACACGCGAACTTTTGCCGGACGCGTGACAAAATCTCCCAAATCCACCCCGCGTCGCAGCATATCCAGCTTCGCTTCGTCGGGCGAACCTTCCACCTGCGCCCAATAAGTTTTCTCCAGTTTAAACCTAGGATCCGCAATCCGCGCCTGCAAACGTCCATCATTCGTCAACAGCAGCAAACCCTCGCTGTCCGTATCCAAACGCCCCGCCGGATAAAAGTCCGGCAGCGACACATAATCTTTCAAACAGCCATACTTTTCATGCGCCGAAAACTGGCAAATCACGCCATAAGGCTTGTTCAATACGATTAAATCATTCATTTTCATCACATCCTGAAACCAAGCATGAATTGTACCAGCCGCCGTATACGGGCTACAATTTCACGCTTCTTTATATTTTATACAAATGATTTCATACGGTTAAAAAATACCCTGAAGCTCGGCTTGACACGCCCGAGTCAAACCAGTATATTACGCACTTCCTTAGGAGTAATGGCTGAGAGGCTGAAGGCACTTCCCTGCTAAGGAAGCATGTGGGGTCAACCTGCATCGAGGGTTCGAATCCCTCTTACTCCGCCACATACGAAAACCCGTCGATTATCCGACGGGTTTTCTTTTTAGCGTTTTTGTGAAAACAAGGATAACTGACAGGCAAACCGTCAAACTTGACGTTTACAGAACATGAAAGCGTTTGCACGAAGGCTGGATTGCCGTTGAAGCCGATTATTAAGCACGGCAATCATTAAAAATCAAAAAAAAGTCGTCTGAAACCGGATTTCAGACGACCTTTTTGTGTTTCTGCGCAGCGGCTTATTCTTCCGGAGCGCGGAAGGTGTCGTGGCAGGATTTGCAGCTTGCGCCGGTTTCGCCGTAAGCGGCTTTGATTTCTTCCAGCTTGCCGGTTTGCGCGGCGGCGTTCAGTTTTTCAACGGCTGCGGCGAATTTGTCTTCTTCGGCTTTGAATTTGGCCGCATCAGACCAAACCGCAGGCAGGGCGCGGCCGTTGCCTTTGTCGTCAGATTGGAAGAAGGTGAAAGGTTTTTTGCTGGTTTCGGCAAAAGTTGCCGCAGCCTGCTTGAATTTTTCCACGTCGTAAGGCTCTTCGCCTTTTACCATTTTGCCCATGCTGGAGAACTCGGGCATCATGGATTTGAACGCAGTGGTACGGTCTTCGGAGATCGGACCTTTGGGTTGCGCGGGTGCGCCGCCGCCGCAGGCGGCAAGGGTCAGGGCAGCGAGCAGCGCCGCTGAGAAGAGTTTGGTATTCATGGCTTTGGTGTCCTGTGATAGTATTTTGTTATTCATATTTTTCAGACGACATCCGAAGAGGTCGTCTGAAAAGTTGCAATCATACCTGAAATGGGTTTACAAAACGAGAAAAGAAAGGAAATAGTTATGGCGATTTTGGTTACCGGCGCGTCTGCTGGTTTCGGCGAGGCAATGTGCCGCACATTTATACAGGCCGGTTATTCCGTTATCGGCGCAGCACGGCGCGGCGAGAAACTGCAGGCATTGGCATCCGAATTGGGCGAGCGGTTTTATCCTTTGGAAATGGACGTTTCGCGTACCGAGTCGATACGCAACGCGCTCGACAGTCTGCCTGAAAATTTTGCCGAAATCGATTGCCTGATCAACAACGCCGGATTGGCGTTGGGTTTGGAAACGGCGGACAAAGCAGATTTCGGCGATTGGGAAACCATGATTCAAACGAACATTATCGGTCTGACTTTCCTGACGCGCCAAATCCTGCCGCAAATGGCGGAGCGCAAACAAGGCTATATCATGAATCTGGGTTCGATTGCCGGCAGCTATGCCTACGAGGGCAGCAACGTGTACGGCGCAACCAAGGCGTTTGTGCGCCAGTTCAGCATGAACCTGCGCGCGGAATTGGCGGATAAAAACATCCGCGTCACCAACATCGAGCCGGGTTTGTGCGGCGGTACCGAGTTTTCCAATGTCCGATTTAAGGGCGATGACGAGCGGGCGGAAAAGGTTTATGAGAACGTCGAGTCCATCCGGCCGCAAGACATTGCGGATACGGCTTTGTGGCTCTATCAGCGTCCGGCGCACATGAACGTCAATTCCATCGAAATCATGCCCGTTGCACAAACCTTTGCCGGTATGAAAGTGATCCGCAATACGCTGCCCGTGCCCGCACAGGCGGAGAGTTTCGAGAAACAGAGTATGTCTTTGTTTGCACGGATTAAGTCGTGGTTCAAATAGGCAGATTGGATGGGATGGGTCGTCTGAACGGTGGCGCTCGGTTTCAGACGACCTCCGAATATCTGCATCTTACATAAACACGTTATAATGTAATCCTCTCCGTTCAGAATTTTAAGGTCGTCTGAAAGCCTTTATGAAACACGCAATCAAACAAAAAATCCTCGAACAGGCACGCCGTGACGGCGTACAGGTAACCGCTTTGCGCGAGCAGGTGCTCGATATCGTTTTGCAGCAAAGCGGCGTGATTAAAGCCTACAACGTCTTGTCGCAGATGCAGCAGCAAAGCGAGGGCGTGGTTGCGCCGCCGACGGCCTACCGCGCCCTTGATTTTTGGGCGGAACAGGGCGTTTTGCACAAAGTGGCGGCGGTCAACGGCTATATTTTGTGCAGCCACGCGCAGCACGAGTGCAACGACCATTGCCACGACCACGAAGAAACAGAGGCGCACCACAGCGCGTTTATTTTGGTCTGCACCGAATGCGGTACGGCGGATGAGCAGACCTTGAGCCAAGAATGGGCTGCCTTGCGTGCAGGCGTGGCTGAAACCGGTTTCTCATTAAAAGAAGAACATGTTGTTTTAACAGGAATTTGTAAAAAATGTCAGAAGTAAAAAAGACTAAAGTCCACCTGATTTCAGGCTTTCTCGGAACAGGTAAAACCACCGCACTCAAAAGTCTGATGGCGCAAAAAGACCCGAACGAAAAATGGGTCATCATCGTCAACGAATTTGGCGAAATCGGCATTGACGGTGCTGTCTTGAGCGACAACGGCATTCCCGTGGCCGAAATCGCCGGCGGCTGTTTGTGCTGTACCGCCGGCGCGCAAATGGGGACAACCGTACAAAAAATGCTGCGCGATGCCCAACCCGACCGCTTGATGATTGAAGCCAGCGGCCTGGCGCACGCCGCCAGCGTTATCGACGAACTGAAAGCCAAGCCGCTTGACAGTATGTTGGAAATCGGCGCCGTCTTTACCGTTGTCGATCCGCGCCAGTTTATTAATCCCGATTACGCGCAACAAGCATTGTATAAAGACCAAATCGGCATTTGCGACGTATTGGTTGCCAGCAAAATCGACTTGTGCACGCCGGAGCAATTGGCCGAATTTCATGATAAAGCGGCCAAACTGTTCCCGCCCAAAGCCAAAGTGGTCGAAGTCCAAAATGCGCAACTCGACATCCAGTGGCTTGATATTCCCGTGGTCGAAAAATCGCGCTACCGCCTCAAAGCTCTGCCGGATAACACCATGGGCTTCCAGTCGCAAGGTTTCACATTCCCCGCCGGACGCGATTTCGACGGCGAAAAATTGACCAACTTCTTCAACGACCTGCCCAAATTCACAGACGGCCTCGTCCGCGCCAAAGGCGTGTTCCAAGTGCTCGGCACATGGGTGTGGCTCAACTGGGTGGATGGGCAATGGGGTGCCAACCAAGTCTCATGGCGGCGCGACTCGCGCTTTGAGCTGATTGCCAAATCGTTTGATGCGGATTTGATTGAGAAGAAACTGCAAGAGGCTTTGGAAAAATAAGGGAGGTCGTCTGAGTTTGCCGCAGCAATTTTCAGACGACCTAAGCGATAGTGGAATCTATTGTTCCAACTGTCAGAAAAATATAAAGTAATTGTGTAGCGTGGGCTTTGCCCGCGAATAAATTAAATAAATATTGCAGGAAAGAAGAAAATGGCAAAATTTTTAAATACCAGCGGTACGACGTATTACTTGGAAGAATTAATAAAAAATGCACAGGAACGGCTTTATTTGATTAGCCCTTATCTAAAATTAAACGATAGGGTAAAAGAGCTTTTAGAAGACAAAGACCGCATGAAAATCGATGTGCGGATCGTATATGGTAAAAGTGAATTGCAGCCTTCAGAGGCAGCTTGGTTGAAAAATTTAAATTATGTTCGTACAAGCTATTGTCCGAATCTTCATGCAAAATGTTATGTCAGCGAAGATGCTTGCATTATTACAAGTCTGAATTTATATGAATTCAGCCAAATAAATAATAATGAAATGGGTATCTTACTGAAGCGTAGTGAAGATGGAGAAGTCTATCAAGATGCTTATAGCGAAGCGCAGCGTATTATCCGTATTAGCGATGAAGTTAAGATTTCAGTTGACGTCGTAGAAAAAGAGCAAGTTTCGCAGAAAAATCAGAATATAGAAATTGCTAAAAAATACGATACATTGACTGTCGCTAAGCTGGCAGAAAAATGGGGAGTAACAACGGAAGAATGCAATGCGAAACTGTGTCATGCAGGTTTGCAGGAAATAGACGGTAAGTTCCACCGTTTGACAGATACAGGTAAGAAAGCCGGTGCACTTATCAAAAAAGGGCGTTACGGATATTTTATTGTGTGGCCGGATAGTTTGACATTGGAAATGGTCGAAGCGGCTGGCAATAATCAGAAAGATTTGCTGGATAGGTTTATTAGCTGGCTTATCAGTTAAATTTTTTACAAGTATTAAAAGTATAGGTCGTCTGAAAGCAATCCGTACTTTTCAGACGACCTTAAAACCAAAATAGAGGAATACCCCAAGCATGTACCGTTACATCCTCCACCGCCTATTACTCTTAATCCCCACGCTGTTGGGGATTTTGGCGATTACTTTTGCCGTTATCCAATTCGTGCCGGGCGGGCCGGTGGAGCAGATGGTGCAGCAGTTGACGCATGGTGCGGTCAGCGGCGAGACGGCGAATGCGACGGCGGGCAATATCATGAAAAACGGCAACCGCATCAGTCCGGAAGATTTGGCGGCGTTGAATGCGCTGTACGGTTTCGACAAGCCGCCGCTGACCCGGTTTGCGGATATGATGTGGCGGTTTGCCCGTTTTGATTTGGGCAATAGTTTTTTCCATCATGAAACCGTGTTCGAGCTGGTCAAACAGAAAATGCCGGTGTCGATGAGTTTGGGCTTGTGGACGTTTTTCCTGACTTATCTGATTTGTATTCCGTTGGGCATTGCCAAGGCGGTGCGCGACGGCAGCCGTTTTGATGCGGTAACGGGGATGGTGGTGCTGGTCGGTTATACCATACCGCCGTTTGTGTTGGGTTTGGTGCTGCTGGTGTTGTTCGGCGGCGGCAGCTTTTTTGCGTGGTTCCCGCAGGGCGGTTTGGTCGGCGATGATTTCGACACGCTGTCGTGGGCTGGCAAAATTAAAGATTATCTGTGGCACATGGCGCTGCCGATTACGGCTTCGGTGGCGGGCAGTCTGGCGGTAACGACGGTGTTGACGAAAAACGTATTTCTTGAAGAAATCCGCCGCCAATATGTCTATACCGCCCGCGCCAAGGGTTTGCCGGAAAAGCAGATTTTGTGGAAACACGTTTTCCGCAACGCGATGATTCCGCTGATTACCGGCTTCCCCGCTGCCTTTATCGGCGCGTTTTTTACCGGCAGCCTGCTGATTGAAACTTTGTTCTCGCTCGACGGGCTGGGGCTGCTTTCCTACGAGGCGGTGATGAAGCGCGATTATCCGGTGGTGATGGGGACGCTGTATGTGTTCACGCTGATGGGTTTGCTGGCGAAATTGGTGTCGGATATTTCTTATTCGTGGGTCGATCCGCGCATTCATTTCGGCGGACAGAAATAGGTCGTCTGAAAACTTAAAGAATTATGGAGTTAAATATGATTAAACGTTTAAAAGATATTTCTGAAGAAAGCCGCGAACATAAAAACGATGGTGCAAAAGTAGTCCGTATGGAATTGCAGGATGATGAAGCAACCAAACGGTTGGTCATGCATAGCGCAAAGCGCGTAATTGCCGCGCATAAGTCAGAATTGGAAAAGTTGGCTTATAAATGAATAATATAAATACAAATTTTGTTATTTTTGTACATGATGAAATCCTGTATCAAACCAAAGTAGGTAAAACAGGGGTCGATTTAGGACGCTTGGAAAGTGTTTTAGGCAGAGTTGACCAACAAATTTATTACAATCAAATTGATAATGCTTTTGAGATAGCGGCATGGTATGGCGTAGCTTTAGCAAAAGGTCATGCTTTTGTTGATGGAAACAAGCGTACCGGATTGGCAGTAATGCTGACATTTTTGGAAATTCAAGGTATTGATATTCAATATAATACTGGTTTGGATGATTTGATGGTCGATATTGTGGAGAGTAAATTGCCACATGAAACGTTAGCCGAGAAAGTAGCAGAATTTCTTTATCATTTAATGATTTGAATATTCAGACGACCTTTGTGCAACCCAATTATGAAAACACACACCTCAAACCCCACTTGGCAGGCTTTCAAGCAACACAAACGCGGCTGGTTCGCGCTGCGGGTTTTAGCCGTTTTGTTCGCCGTTGCGCTGCTTGCGCCTTTGTGGAGCAACGACAAGCCCTTGTGGATACGTTATCAGGGCGAATATTATTTTCCGCTGGTAAACGAATACAACGAAACCGTGTTCGGCGGCGATTTCGACACGCCTGCCGATTACCTCGATCCGCTGATACGCGGCAACATCACGTCAAACGGCAATTACGCCGTTTATCTGCCCAATCCCTACGACGCCGATACGCTCAATGATTTCGACACTCAGCCCGACCCTGCAAGTCCGTCCGAAAGGCACTTGCTCGGCACGGACGACCGCGGTCGCGATGTCTTGGCGCGTTTGGTTTACGGATTCCGCGATTCCCTGCTGTTCGCCCTTGCATTGACCTTTGTAACGACCGTCATCGGCGTGATCACCGGTGCGGTGCAGGGTTATTTCGGCGGTAAGACTGACCTCTTAATGCAGCGTTTTATCGAAATCTGGGGCGGGATGCCGGAACTTTATCTGCTGATTATCCTGTCTTCGTTTTTTAATCCCAGTTTGTTGATTTTGCTGGTGTTGCTGTCGCTGTTCGGCTGGATGGGGCTGTCGGACTACGTCCGCGCCGAGTTTTTGAAAAACCGTCAGGCCGATTACGTTTTGGCGGCGCGTTCGATGGGCGTGGGCAACCGCGCGATTATGTGGCGGCACATCCTGCCCAACAGCCTGACGCCCGTATTGGCATTTCTGCCTTTCCGCATCTCCGGCGCGGTGCTTGCGCTGACCAGCTTGGATTTCCTCGGTTTGGGCGTGCCCGCGTCGCAGGCGAGTTTGGGCGAACTCTTGGCACAGGGCAAGGACAACTTGGACGCTTGGTGGATAGGCTTGTCCACCGTCGGTACGCTGACGATTATGCTGCTTTTGCTGGTAATGATAGGCGAGGGTTTGCGTCAGGCGTTTGACGTGCGCGCTAGGGGATAGTATAAGCACGGAGTCTTTGCGGGCGTACATCAATGCGCGACCCGCGCCTTTAGAAGTTTCAGACGACCTCTATAATATTTTACTCACTTCATTTTTAAAGAATTTCAATGAATCAAACACACAACACAAACTTCTACGAAATGCTGACCGCTGCCTGCCGTAAAAACGGCAAAGGGACTGCGGTGTTCAATGACAAAGAAAAAACCACCTACCACGCGCTCAAGCAGGAAGTCGATGCCGTAGCCGCATATCTGCAAAATATGGGCGTCAAATTCGGCGACAAAGTGGCTTTGGCGGTATCCAATTCGCCGGAATTTATCAGCGCCTATTTTGCCGTCTCCGCCATCGGCGCGGTTGCCGTACCGATGAATACGTTTTTGAAAAACAACGAATACGCGTATATTTTGAACGATTGCAAAGCGCGGTTTATGTTTGCTTCGGCAGGTTTGCAGAAAGAATTGAAGGGGCTGAAGAAACAGACCCGCGTCGAGAAAATCATTTGGATAGGCGAGGCGAAAGCGGCGGACGAAGCCGATGTGCGTTTTGAAGAAGCGCGCCGTTTTTCGGGTACGCCCGATTTGAGCCGCCAGCCGAAAATCAATGATTTGGCGCATATTATTTACACTTCAGGCACGACAGGCCACCCCAAAGGCGCATTGATCAGCTATGGCAACCTGTTCTCCAACCTTGAAGGCATCGAGCGCATCTTTAAGATTACCAAACGCGACCGCTTCGTCGTGTTCCTGCCGATGTTCCACAGCTTTACGCTGACGGCTATGGTGTTGCTGCCGATTTATATGGCGTGTTCGATTATTTTGGTGAAATCGGTTTTCCCGTTCTCCAACGTTTTGAAACAGGTTTTATTCAAACGCGCGACCGTGTTTTTGGGCGTGCCCGCGATTTACACCGCCATGAGCAAGGCGAAAATCCCTTGGTATTTCAGATGGTTCAACCGCGTCCGTCTGTTTATCAGCGGCGGTGCGCCTTTGGCGGAACAAACCATCCTTGACTTTAAAGCGAAGTTCCCGCGTGCCAAGCTTTTGGAAGGCTACGGCTTGAGCGAATGCTCGCCCGTCGTCGCCGTCAACACGCCCGAAAGGCAAAAAGCCCGCAGCGTCGGCATCGCCTTGCCCGGATTGGAAGTCAAAGCCGTCAACGACGAATTGGTCGAAGTACCGACGGGCGAAGTGGGCGAACTCATCGTCAAAGGCGGTTCGGTCATGCAGGGCTACCTGAATATGCGCGATGCCACGGACGAAGCCATCGTCAACGGCTGGCTGAAAACAGGCGATTTTGTCACGATAGACGAAGACGGCTTTATCTTTATCGTCGACCGCAAAAAAGACCTGATTATTTCCAAAGGGCAAAACGTTTATCCGCGCGAAATCGAAGAGGCGATTTACAAACTCGACGCCGTCGAAGTCGCAGCCGTCATCGGCGTGAAAGACCAATACGCCGACGAAGAAATCATCGCCTTTATCCAACTCAAAGACGGCGAAACGTTGGACGAAGCCGACGTGCGCGCCCATTTGCGCGGACATTTGGCGAATTTCAAAATCCCCAAACAGATTTACTTTAAAGACGAACTGCCGAAAAACGCCACGGGCAAAGTGTTGAAACGGGTGTTGAAAGAGCAGTTTCAGAAATAATAAGCGTTCAGACGACCTCGGTTTGCGGGTTTGAATCAGAGGTCGTCTGAAAAGCAGAAAGCCGATGTTTGTTGGGCGCGTTTCTTGTAAACCATCAGATATGGCTTATTGCTTCGTAAAGATTTCTGCCCGTGCGGCGGGTATTGCCGATTTGATTCCAACCGTTTTCCGTTTTCAGACGACCTCGATACCATGACGAAACCCATCCTTGAAATTGAAAACCTAAACGCCTCGTTCCCCGGCAAGCAAGTCCTGCACGATGTCAGCCTGACCGTACAGACCGGCAGGAAACTGGCATTGGTCGGCGAGAGCGGCAGCGGTAAAACCGTGTTGGCGCAGGGCATTATGCGGCTGAATCCGCTGGTATCGTTTGAAGGCCGTCTGAAATTTTGCGGCAACGATTTGCTGACCCAATCCGAACGCGCCCTGCAAAAGCTGCGCGGGCGGGAAATCGGCATGGTGTTTCAAGAACCGATGACCGCGCTCAACCCTGTGATGCGCGTTGGCGCGCAGATTGCCGAAGTGCTGACGCTGCATCTGGGTTTGGTCAAAAAACAGGCATGGGCGAGGGCGGTCGAACTCTTGGCGGAAACCGGCATCCGCGAGCCGGAGCAGAAAGCCTTTGCCTATCCCTTCCAGCTTTCCGGCGGACAGCGGCAGAGGGCGATGATTGCGATGGCGGTTGCCGCCGAACCCAAGCTCCTGATTGCCGACGAACCGACCACCGCCTTGGATGTTGCCGTGCAGGCGCAGATTCTCGATTTGTTGGCGCGCTTGCAGCAGACGCACAACATGACCATGCTCTACATCACCCACGACCTGAACCTTGTCCGCCGCTTTGCAGACGACGTCGCCGTGATGCGCGGCGGACGCATTGTCGAAACGGGCGCAGCGGCGGAAGTGTTTGCCCGTCCGCAACACAAATACACGCAAATGCTGTTGAACGCCGGTGCTGCGCGCAAGGTCGTACCTTTGGCGGACAACCCCGCCACCGTCTTGCAGGCGGAGCAGCTTTCCGTCGCCGTCAAAGAAACGGCGGGCTGGTTCAAAAAACGCAGCAAAACCCTGTTGGAGCCGGTTTCCTTTGATTTGAAAGCGGGCGAAACGCTGGGCATCATCGGCGAAAGCGGCTGCGGCAAAACCACGCTGGCAAAAGCCGTGATGCACCTTATCGACGCGGAAGGTCGTCTGAAAATCAACGGCGAAGCCTGGACGCGCGAATCGAGGCGCGACATCCAAATGGTGTTTCAAGACCCGTTCGGCGCATTCAACCCGCGCATGAACGTCTTTAATATCGTTTCCGAAGCCCTGCGCGTCCACGAACCCGATTTGTCCCGTGCAGAAATGCGGCAGCGCGTGCAAGACGTATTGCGGCAGGTCGGTCTGCCCGAAGACGCGCTCGAACGCTATCCGCACGCCTTTTCCGGCGGACAACGCCAGCGGCTCGCCATCGCCCGCGCCATCATCGTCCGCCCGAAAATCCTCGTTTTGGACGAACCGACCAGCGCGCTCGACGTACAATGGCAGCAACAGATTCTGGAGCTGCTCGCCGATTTGCAAAAACAACACGGTCTCAGCCTCATCATCATCAGCCACGACCTCGCCGTCATCCGCGCCCTGTCGCACCGCGTGATGGTCTTGAAAGACGGCAAAATCGTCGAAGAGGGCGACTGCGAAACCGTATTTGCCAACCCTTCCAGCGATTACACGCGCCATCTGATGAGCTTTAGGGCAGGCTGACCGATCAGGCAGGCCGTCTGAAAAACATTAGCCAATCCCGATGGCAACCTTACAAAAAAGCTATTACACTTTTCCGACACTTGAAATTTTCAGCCCCAAGCCCTATCCTGCACAACATCTGATTTAATTTGACACAAAAAGGAAAAACTCATGAGCAGCGAACTGATTATCCACACCTCCGATGCAAATTTCGAACAAGACGTTTTGAAATCCGACGTTCCCGTATTGCTGGACTTCTGGGCACCTTGGTGCGGCCCTTGCAAAATGATCGCTCCGATCTTGGACGACATCGCCGCCGAATTTGAAGGTCGTCTGAAAGTCGTCAAAATCAACATCGACGAAAACGAAGCCACCCCCGCCAAATTCGGCGTGCGCGGTATCCCGACGCTGATGGTGTTCAAAAACGGCGAAAACGTCGCCACCAAAGTCGGCGCATTGGCAAAAGGTCAGTTGACCGCATTTGTAAACGCTTCTTTGGCTTAAGTTTCAACAACGCAAAAGGTCGTCTGAAAATTTTCAGACGACCTTTTTGTATGTTTGGATTTTAGGGAAACGGGATGCTTTACCTGTTCTCTTCTTTATCGTTTGAGGATTTCGGCAAACGGGCATTGCCCGATTAAATTCGTTTTAATCTGCGCCAAAAAGGTCGTCTGAAAACCTAGTATCAGGTTTTCAGACGACCTTTCGTGTGTTTACGCCTTGTTTGAACATTTATTCCTTGCGTTGCAAAACGGCGGCGAAGAATCCGTCGGTTTGGTGTTTTGCCGAATCGAGACGCAGGTATTTGCCGGTGTTCAAATCGATTTTCAAACCGGCGAGCAATTCGGCGCAGTCGAGGAGTTCGTATTCCGAGTGTTCTTTCAAAAAGCGTTCTACCTTCATTTCGTTTTCTTCGGGCAACACACTGCAAGTGGCGTAAACCAGCCTGCCTTGCGGTTTGACCAGTTTGGCGGCGGCATCGAGGATGCTGTGTTGCTGCTCCAAAAGTTTGGCGACGGTTTCGGGCGACTGGCGGTATTTGAGGTCGGGATTGCGGCGCAGCGTGCCTAAGCCGGAGCAGGGGGCATCGACCAAAACGCGGTCGGCTTTGCCGGTCAGGCGGGCGATGCGGCTGTCGTGTTCGCTGCTGATGCGTTCGGGGTGGATGTTGGTCAGTCCGGCGCGGGTCATGCGGGGCTTGAGGTTGGCAAGGCGTTTTTCGGCGATGTCGAAGGCGTAGATTCTGCCTTTATTTGCCATTTGCGCACCGACGGCGAGGGTTTTGCCGCCTGCGCCGGCGCAGAAATCGACAATGATTTCGCCGCGTTTGGCGCCGACGAGCAGGGCGAGGAGCTGGCTGCCTTCGTCTTGGACTTCCAGCGTGCCGTCTAAAAACAATTCGTGTTTGTTGAGGGCGATTTTGTTTTTCAGGCGGATGCCCCAAGGGGAATAGGGCGTGGCTTCTGCATCGGGGCTTTCGGCTTGAAGCAGCGGCAGCACTTTGTCGCGTCTGCCTTTGAGCGTGTTGACGCGGATGTCGAGCGGCGCGGCTTGGTTGATGCTGCGGCCGAAGGCGAGGATTTCTCCGTCGCTAAAATGTTTTTGCAGTTGCTCCACCAGCCATTGCGGCAATTCGGCGGTGGTATGGAGGTCGTCTGAAAATTCGGTTTTGCGCGCTTTGAGGCTGCTGAGGAACTCGGTTTCTTCTTCGTCGAGCAGGTCTTTGATTTGGCTGATGTTGGTGCTTCTGCCGAGAACGAGCGCGGCAAGCGCGGCTTTGCGCGGCTGGGCATGCGGGCGGCTCAGGACGGCGCTGATTTTTTGATAATGGCGCAGGGCGGCGAAGGCGGTTTCGGCGATTTCGTGGCGGTCTTGCCTGCCGAGCTTTTTGTGTTCGCGGAAGTAGGCGGACAAAACGGCATCGGCAGGCTGTTTGAAAGTCAGCATTTCAGCCAGAACTTTGGCGGTATGGTCGAGTTGGATCGGGGTCATGGTGGGTTCGCAATCGGGGGAAAGGCTTGGATTATACTGGAAAGGTCGTCTGAAAACGTTGAATCGGGTTTCAGACGACCTTCATGATGCGTTCGATTTCATGCCAAAAGCCGTCGGGGCGCAATTCGAGTTTGGCGATTAAGCCGCTTTCAATTTGGCGGACGTCTCGGTCGGACAGGGTTTGCGTCTCGGTGACACGGGCGGGGGCAAGGTATGCCATGCGGTCGATGAGGTGGTAGCGTGCGCCCTCGATGGTCGGATATGCCGACCAGTCTCGGATAAAGACGCCGCGCCAGCAGTATGGGTTCAGCGGGGCTTCGGCGGAATCTGTGCCGACGGGGAAAAAGCCGATGCCGCGTATGATTGAGGCGGGTTGCGGCGCGTCGGGGAGGCGGTTTTGCCGCAGGGTTTCGCTGCCTTCGGGGGATTGAAGCAGGGCGAGTTGGCGGGGCAGTTTGGCGGCTTTGGCGGCGAGGGTGTCTTTGGAATTGAGTCCGCACAGGTCTGCGGATTTGCCGCTGCCGCTGCCGTAATATTTGCAGGTCAGTTCGATATGATAGGGTTTGCCGTTGATGGAGGCGATGAAATCGGCGGCGCCTTGCGTAAGGTCGTCTGAAAACACGGGCAGGTTATAGGCGTGCAATTCGGTATGCGGCGCATGGGCGAACCAAAATGCGAGCAGGCGTTCGGCGTAGATGCCGAGTCGGTTGCCGAAGGGGGCGTGTTCGGCGAGATAGTCATCTAAGGCGGCGGGATTGCCGTCCAAATCCAAAAGATAGCGGAAGCCGTGTTCGCCCAATAGCGCGCGGACACTCAATTCGCAGCCGCTTTGCCAAAGCGGCGGGGCGGTCAGCAGGGTGGCGAGGGCGCGGACGGACGGGTTGGTGAGTTTCCACCATAGGGCATCTAGGGCGTAGTTCATGGGGCGGTGCGGATGTCGGGAAGGTGATGGATTTTATAATATTGAACATGAAGTTGAAACCTGTAAGCCGCAGTACCGTCTAAGCAGCAATTGTTTTTCCCTTCAAGATATAGTGGATTAAATTTAAATCAGGACAAGGCGACGAAGCCGCAGACAGTACAAATAGTACGGCAAGGCGAGGCAACGCCGTACTGGTTTAAAGTTAATCCACTATATTGAATAAGTTGGCAATCGGGCGGTAACGTTCTCCCTATTAAAAAAGGTCGTCTGAAAACGCTTTAGCGAGACTTGCTATCGGTTTTCAGACGACCTTTGTTTTGAAACGGTTGTCATCCGTTCGGGTTTGTGTTGAAGGTTTTGCAGACGGATTGCTTGGGGAAAAGGTGGCTAGTTGCTTAACACATTGTGTTTTTTAGTTAAGACATATTGATAGACTTCTTCTACCGCCGCTTCGTCATAGCTTTTGCCAAAACGCTTTTTGTAGCCCAAGTCATAGAGTTTGACGTGGTGTTCTTCTGAAATTTCGACGCCTACGTTTTCCAAACACGACTTGGCGCAATGCAGATGGCAGCCGTCGATGACCAGCATCGGCCTGCCGGACTGCGCTTTGCGTACCAAAGGTGCAACTTTGCCTCCTACGCCGGAAATGCACGACATTTCAAATTCGCCGGCGTGATCGAGTGCTACGGCGGTATTGTTGGCAAGTTGCGCTACGTCAGAACATCCGGAACAGGAATAAATCAACGGAAGTTCGCTGCGGTTGGGCATTTTTAATCTCCTCTTTAGACTGTTTCATTTTGTATAGTGGATTAAATTTATAGTGGATTAAATTTAAATCAGGACAAGGCGACGAAGCCGCAGACAGTA
>CAUVJL010000003.1:0-54034 GCA_963552075.1 uncultured Neisseria sp. | reverse complement strand
TTGAGCTAAGGCGAGGCAACGCCGTACTGGTTTAAAGTTAATCCACTATATTTTTTGCCCTAAGCCTTCGCTGGCTTATCTGAATTTTGGTCAACATGCGGTTGATCGTGTTTGTTTTAAAACAGTTTTTTGGAATCCAGCAACAAGGTGACGGGACCGTCGTTGCAGAGTGAAACCTGCATATGGGTTTGGAAGCGGCCGGTTTCTACCGTCAGACCGTGGGCGCGCAATAATTCGGCGGTGCGTTGATACAGGGATTCTGCCTGTCGGGCAGGAGCGGCTGCGGAAAAAGAGGGGCGGCGGCCGCTGCGCGCATCGGCATAGAGGGTGAACTGTGAAACGAGCAAGACTGAGCCGCCCGTGTCTTTAAGCGACAGATTCAATTTTCCGGCTTCATCTTCAAAAATGCGCAGATTGGCTATTTTGTCGGCGATATAGGAGGCATCGGTCTCGTTGTCATCGTGTGTAATGCCTAAAAGAATCAAAAAGCCGTGACTGATTTTGCCGCTGGTTTCGCGGTGTCCTTCGCTCAGGACGTCAACTTGGGCATGGCTTACTTTTTGAATAACGGCGCGCATGGGGTTTCCTCGGATAGGGGGTGCAGCAAGGTGGATCATTTCGCTGACTGATGTTGATTTGTCTGGGGGAGGTCGTCTGAAAACGATTGGCTCTAGTCTAACAGAGTATTTCTGTTGGTCTAGAGCCATTTGTTTTATAGTGGATTAACTTTAAACCAGTACGGCGTTGCCTCGCCTTGTCCTGATTTAAATTTAATTCACTATATAAGTTTGGATTTTATAGCGGGATGCCGTCAGGTTTAACGGCTTGCTTCTTTTTGCCATTTTGCCAACAGGGGGCGCAGGGCATCGGGATTTTCATAACAGCCGCTGATGGCTGCCTGCAACCAGCGGCAGGCAGTGGGAATATGGCTGGAGACGCCTTGCCCGTGGTAATAGAGTCGTGCCAGATAGTATTGCGCTTCGGTGTGGCCTTGTTCCGCCGCGATTTCAAACCAGTGGGCGGCAGATTGGAAATCGGCTTCGACGCCTTGTCCGTAATAATACAATTTGCCCAAAGCGGCAGCGGCATTTTTGTGATGGAATTCGGCGGCTTCCAGATAAAGTTTTCTGGCGCGGTCGTAATCCACTGCCGTCCCTATGCCGTAATGGTATGCTTCGGCATTGCGGAAGGTTTGTTCCGTTTTTTGGAAAAACAGGGCGGCTTCCCGGATTTGTTCATACTGTTGGGGATTGTGCAGCGCGGCATCGCTGAGCAGCTTTTGGATGGCGGTGGCGCAGCCGAGTGTTGCGGCACGGTGGTAATAGTCGTGCGCTGCGTGCGGGTCGGCTTTGACGCCGAGTCCGTAGCGGTAGAGGTCGCCCATAATGCGCAAGGCTTCCGGATGGCGTCGGTCTGCGGCGAAACGGGTGTGGCGCATGGCTTGGAGCGGGTCGCGTCCGGTCAGTTTGCCTGTCAGGCTGTGTTGCGCCAAAGCGGCGGCGGCGTCCCCGCTGCCTTTTGCGGCGGCTTTCCGATACCAGGTCATGGATTCCGCCTGATTTTGCGCGGCAAGCAAGTCGCCCAACATAACTTGTGCGGCGATAAACCCAGCTTCCGCTGCCTGCCGTAAATGGATTTCGGCTTGGACTGAGTCGGCTTTCATGCCGATACCGCGGTAGTACATTTTTCCCAATTGCCAATGTGCCGGGGCAAATCCTTGTTCCGCCGCTTGTCGGTATAATTTGACTGCGCTTTCAAAATCAGGCTTCAGGCTGTGGCGGTAGGCAAGGCAGTATTGGGCTTCGGCGGAGTTTTGCGCTGAGGCAAGCTGCGCCCAGTGGTACATTTGGGATTCGTTGCGCTCTTGGTAAAAGCGCATCAGGACGTGCTGCGCTTCCGGCATTCCTGCTTCGGCCAGGCGGGTATAGGCAGATAAGTGGTGTTCGGTCGGGATGCCTTGCTGCTCGCTGTTTTGCAATAGCGAGAATTCTTCTTCAGGTGTCAGTTCGGCAGGTTTGGGTTGCGGCTTGGGCGCTGTTGCCAGGCGTGTTAGGCCGGAGGCGTAGGTGATTTTGTTGACTTGATAGGCAGTACCGGCGTACCGATTGCCTGCTGCTTGTTGGGGCAGCAGTGCAGGGCTGACTGTGTCGGCGGTCATTCTGTTTGCCGGCTTGACAGAGAGCGTACGGGAAGAGTCGGGTACTGCAGTCATAAGATGAAATGGGAAAAGGGACTAGGTTGGTTATTATACTGTTTTCTGTAATTTATTGTTAATGATATGACGAGAATATCGGTAGTTATTTGCAATGACGGTAAATGGAATAAATACAGTTAGTTATATTTTCTCTTAATATTGTGCGGTATGGAAGTTCAATAGAGGCATGGTGGTTTGGATGTGTTGGGAATTTTAAATATAAACAATAAGATAAATTCTTATCGGATCGAGTGGCAACCGGTTGCAGGCGGCGATGGGCAGAGGGTACGGTCGGTTTGGCGTGGATTGGCAGGCTGTGTCAGTTTCAATGGATTGTAAAGGAAACAGGAGGCTGTCTTTTGTTTACAACAATCTGAAGATTGAAGGGATAGGGTATTGTACAGTGAATCTAGGGGGGGCGAACTTTAAATCGGTACGCCATTATAGTGGATTAACTTTAAACCGGTACGGCGTTGCCTCGCCTTAGCTCAAAGAGAACGATTCTCTAAGGTGCTGAAGCACCAAGTGAATCGGTTCCGTACTATCTGTACTGTCTGCGGCTTCGTCGCCTTGTCCTGATTTAAATTTAATCCACTATATCTTGCTTAAGCGCAAATAAGATGATTTTTATCGCATCTGTTGAAAGGCATGACAAAAGGTCGTCTGAAACTTGATTTTTCCGTTTCAGACGACCTTTTGGGCAGAAAACAGCTGGTTTCCGGCTTTAAGCTTTGTTTTCCGGCACTTCTTTTTTGACCGGCTTCTTGCCATCCTGCGGAGAATGGTAGGCGTAGTAGTCATACATGCTGTTGGCTTCGCGCTTCATGCCGTTCAGGATGACGCCTTTGATATTGATCTTGTTCTGACGCAGACGGTCGGCACTGATTTCAAGCTCTCTGGTGGTAGTGTTGCCGTAGCGGCTGACCAGCAGAACCGTACCTGCCAGTTGTCCGACGATGGTTGCGTCGGTCACTGCGAGGACAGGCGGGGTGTCGATAATCACGTAGTCGTAACGTTTTTGGGCGTTTGCCAGCAATTCTGTGAAGCGGCTGTCCATCAGCAGCTCGGACGGATTTTTAGGATAACCGCCGTTGCTGATGAGGTGCAGGTTTTCAATCCGCGTTTCACAGACGGCTTTAGCAGGGGAGACATGGCCGGAAAGGATGTCTGCCAAGCCGTATTCGGGCGTCAGTTTGAACAGTTGGTCTAAATAGCCTTTACGCATGTCGGTATCGATCAGCAATACGCGTTTGCCTGATTGTGCCATTACGGTGGCGAGGTTGGCGGAAATAAAGGATTTGCCCGCTTCCGGAGCCGCACCGGTAATCATGAGGACATTGTTGCGCGCATCCAGCATGGAGAAGTAGATGTTGGTACGCAGGGCGCGGATGGCTTCGACGGCGACGTCGGAGGCGTCCTCGTTTGCCAGCAGATAATTGGAGCGGCCGGTCAGGGATTTGAATTTGCGTTTCAACAGGTCGCGTTTTTGCTGGGTTTTGGAGTAGGGTACGAGGGCGGCGACTTCGAGATTGAGGTTTTCAATCTCTTCAGACGACGTGATGCCTCGGCGCATACGGCCTTGCAGCATGACCCACATGGAGGCGAGCGCGCCTGCGGCAAGCGCGCTTAATGCGGTAATGACGGCTTTGCGCGGGGCGATCGGTTGTTCCGGAGTGTAGGCATGGTCAACGACGCGGACATTGCCTTGCGCGCTGGCTTTCATGATGTTGAGTTCTTGTTGTTTCGCCAAGAGTTGAACGTAGGTCGCTTGGTTGGTTTCTACGTCGCGGGTCAGGCGGATGACTTCCTGTTGGGTGTTGGGCAGGCCGGCGATTTGCTGGTTGATTTTGCTCTTGGCGCGTTCGAGTACCGCCAGTTTGTCCAAAACGGCTTTATAGGAAGGGTGTTCCGGGGTGTACAGTTCTGCCAAACCTGCTTCTTCGGTTTTGAGCAGGGTAATTTGGGTTTCGATGCTGGTCAGGCTTTCAAGCGCGCCTTTGGACTCAAGCGGAATGTCGAGCGAGCCGGCGCGTTCGCGGTAAGCATTGAGTTTGTTTTCTGCTTCTTGCAGGGTTTCTTTCAGACGAGGCAATTCTTCGCTGATGAACGCCAAACCGCTGGAGGCAACTTGAATGTCACGTTCGCGGTTTTGCGCGACGTAGTTGTCGGCGATGCTGTTGAGGACGGCGCTGGTTTTTTTCGGGTCAACATCGGTGTAGGCAAGGTTGATGATGGGGCTGGTTTTGCCTTTGCTGATGACCGAGAGTTGGTTTTTGATGTTTTCGATAGCGCTGAGCTTGGAAAACTTGGTCAACTCGAAATCCTGCTCTGTTTCGGCAAGGATTTGGTCGACTTTCAGAACGGTTTCGTTATTGATTTTCAGCGGAGTGCCGACGCGGCCTTCTTTGGCTGTGCCGTTCGGGAGCGTCAGGATATAGTTTTTGCTGTCTTTGACGGTCAGTTTGAAGGGTTTGTTGATCCATTCTTCGGAAACGGTAAATGTACCGATTTTCAAAATCGGATCGTCGTTGCCGCTGAGGTTGTGAATCATGTTGCCGAAAACCGGGAAATAGGTGGCTTTGACTTCTTGGTCAAGCTGAAGCTCGTCAACGGTTTTGCCTATAACCATGCGGGATTGGACCAATTCGATTTCGGCTTCGGAAGGCGCCGGCTCGTTGGAAAGCATGTTGTTGATTTCGGTCAGAATCTGGTTTTGTTTGGTTTCGATTTCCAACATGGCGTCGGCGCGGTAGACAGGCGTGGACGCAAAGCTGAAAACGGCACCGAGCAAGCCGCCCGCAATCAGTGCGGTGGCGATTTTGGATTTGTGCAGCCACAGATTGTGCAGTTGTTGGCCGAAATCGATTTCGTCGTTGTTGGAGGATGCTGATGACGGATATTGTTTATACATCAGTAGGCTTTCTGTTTGGATTTAATTGATTGAATCCGGCGTAAGTGAGTGTTATGCCGGGGTTGGTCCGTTCAATTTTTCAGCCCAAGTCTCGGCTGCGCTTTGTATTTGTTGGAATACGGCTTCAAACATTTCGCTGCTTTGTTTGAACGGGTCGGGTATGTTTTTCTTGGGCAGCCATTGGGCGAGCAGGATGGTTTTCCCGCGCGCGGAAGGCAGGATGTCGGCAACCATATCGATATGGGCCGGCTCCATCACCAAAATCAGGTCTGCTGCGTTGCACATTTCAGGGGTCAGTTGGCGGGCGGTGTGTCCGGCAACGACTACGCCGTGTTTAAGGGCGGTTTTAATGGCTTGGAAGTCGGCATCTTTTCCCGCCAATGCGTTGATGCCGGCCGAACTGACACGGTGTCCGGGCAGCTTTTTCTGCAAGATGCGCTCCGCTATCGGGGAGCGGCAGATATTTCCCATGCATACTACTAAAATATTTTGAAACATAAGAGAAGCGGTATTTTTTTCTTGTATAGGGTCAAATCATGATAAAACGGTTTGAGGTCGGATATTTGGTCGGTCTGAAAGGGTTTTGTTTATATGTCGTCAGACGATAAATAACCGGCCTGCCGTTTTGCCTGACAGCAGGTGCTGTCAGGCGCCGTCAGGTTATTTGAACGTGTTGTCGATGGCGTTGACGTTGCTGAAGAAGCTGGTCAATTGCGACACTACGCGGTTCCAACGGGTAACCGGGGCGGCAGTCACATAAACAACGTCGTTCGGACGCAGGTCGAAGTCGCTGCCCAAGGCGTAAGCGGTCGCGTCTTTCAGGTTAAGTTGGTAAATGTGGATAGGTTTGGCCGCATCTTCGGGCGCACGGCGGATGACGAATACGCCGGTTGCGTCTGCCAAGGCTTGGTTCATGCCGCCGGTTTCACCCAAGGCTTGAGTGAGGTTCAGGCCGTGGTTGCCGATAGGCAGGGTGGCTTGGCGGCCGACTTCGCCCATAACGTACACTTTGCTGTTGCTGTTGTTCGGAACGTAAACGATGTCGCCGTTGCTTAAGAGGTGGTTTTGCGACATATCGCCGTACTGCATGATGTTTTGCAGGGAGATGGTGCGGTCAACGCCGTTGTGCGTCCATTTGATGTTGTGAGTGTCGGCATTTTGCGCCACGCCGCCCGCTTGGTTGACGGCATCGAGGATGGTCATGGGGACGTTGGTAATCGGCAGTTGTCCTGCTTGTCCGACGGCGCCGGAAACGGATACGCGTTGCGAGCGGAATTCGGTTACGTTGATGGCGACTTGGGGATTTTTAAGATAGCGTTTCAGACGACCTGTCAGGATGTTTTGCAGCTCGTCTATGGTTTTGCCTTGCGCTTGGATTTTGCCGACCAGCGGATAGGTGATGTAGCCGCCTTCGTCCACCCATGCGCCACGGCTGACTTGGTTGGTTTGCGGGTTGCTTTGTTGTACGGGCGAATTGAGGTCGGTGTGCGCCCAGACCATGATGTTCAATACGTCGCCTTTGCCGATGTGGTAGCGATAGGCGGCTTTGCTGCGCTCAAGCGCACCGTTGTTTTGTGACAACACTGGCGGTTTGCGCATTTTTTCAACGAGGCCGAAGGTGATCGGATAGATGGCGACGCGCTTGTCGAATTTGGTGTCTGCTACGGTTTCGCCGTTTTCGTAAACGATGGTTTTGTTGCGTGTGTTGATGGTGGAGCCGGGAATGACGGTGCTGCTGTTGCAGGCGGTCAGTGCCATCAGGGACAGGCTGATGAGGGCAAGCTGTTTTTTCATGTCGGTATCCTTGTCAGTCTTATCGGGGTCGTCTGAAAACTTTCAGACGACCTTTTTGTGGAATGTTTTGCTTTGTCGGTCGGGTATTTAATGTGTCTGCTGCCAAACCAAATCGCAAATATCGTCTTTGGGATTAAAGCCGGCGGGGGCTTCGAGCAGCAGGGCGCGCAGGGTTTGTTGGTCTGAATTTGAGCACGCTAAGTCCATACGCATAATTATGTCATTTAATTGCGCCCATGGCAGCATTACTTCGCTGGCGGTCATAATTCGGGGATGAGTGGTTTTTTGCACTTCGTCTCCGATGAGCAACTCTTCGTAAAGTTTTTCGCCTGGACGCAGTCCTGTAATTTTAATTTCGATATCGCCGTCGGGATGTTGGGCATCTTTCAATTTCAGGCCGCTAAGCGTAATCATTTGTTTGGCTAAGTCAATGATTTTAACAGATTCGCCCATATCCAACACGAATACGTCGCCGCCTTTGCCCATCGCGCCCGCTTGAATGACGAGTTGGGCGGCTTCGGGGATGGTCATGAAGTAGCGGGTGATGTCTTGATGGGTCAGGGTGATGGGGCCGCCTTCGGCGATTTGTTTTTCAAACACGGGGACGACGGAGCCGGAGGAGCCTAAAACGTTGCCAAAACGCACCATGCAGAAGCGGGTCTGTTGGCCGGGTTCGGCGGCGAGCGCCTGCAGGCAGAGTTCTGCCATGCGTTTGCTGGCACCCATGGTATTGGTCGGGCGCACGGCTTTGTCGGTGGAGATGAGCACGAAGGTGCTGACGCCGGATTCGACGGCGGCCTGCGCACACAATAGCGTACCGAAGACGTTGTTGCGTATGCCTTCGACGGTGTTGAACTCGACCATGGGGACATGTTTGTAGGCGGCGGCGTGATAAACGGTTTCAACGCCGTACGCGGTCATGACGCTGATCAGGCGTTCTTTGTTTTGTACGGAGCCGAGCAGGGGGACGACTTCGATTTGACTGCCGGCGGCTGCCTGAGTTTCGCGCAATTCTTTGTCTATGCTGTACAGGGAGAACTCGGACAGTTCGAACAGCAGCAATTTGGACGGGCGGCATTTCAGGATTTGGCGGCAGAGTTCGGAGCCGATGGACCCGCCCGCTCCTGTCACCATCACGGTTTTGCCGGTAATGTCCGCGCCCATGAGTTCGGGGCGTGGGGCGACGGGGTCGCGGCCGAGTAAATCGACGACGGAGATTTTTTTCAGCGCGCTGACTTTGATTTTGCCGTCTACCAAGTCTTTCATGCCGGGGATGGTCAGCACTTCGCATTTGTATTTTTCGAGGCTTTGGATGATGCGGCGGCGTTCTTCCTGAGTGGAGCTGGGGATGGCGAGCAGGATTTTTTCCACACCGTAGCGGTCGATGAGCGATTGGATGTCTTCAGGACCATAGACGGTCAGGTCGTAGATGACGGTGCGGCGGATTTTGGGGTTGTCGTCCACAAAGGCGACGGCGGAATATTCGTTGACCTGTTTGATGGCTTCCAGCAGTTGGCGGCCGGATTGTCCTGCGCCGTAAATGATGACAGGCACCATTTGTTTTTTGTGGCGGTCGGTCAGGATGGCGCGCAGAATCATGCGTGAACTGGTGATGCAGACGACCAGCAGCAAGAAATAAACGACAGGCAGGGCAAGGTGCAGTTTGCGTTCGAAAACCAGAGTGGTCAGGCAGAACAAGACTGCCGAAATCAGGCTGCCGAATGCGGCGGCGGTCAGGACGCGGGTGCTGACGAAGCGGGTAACGGCGCGGTACAGCCCCAGTCTGACAAACAGCGCGATGGTCAAAAAGGCAGTCGAGCCGAAGGCAAGCCAGTTCGCCATGCTTGCCCATTCGTCGGAGTATTGGACTCGGAGGCTTTGCGCGAACCAAAAGGCGATAAAAATCATCAAAACGTCGTGGATGACGAAGAAGGTTTTCTTGACGTTGCGGGGCAGGGATAACAGGGTTTCCAAATTCATTTTGGTATGTTCTGAATAATGTTGTGGGTGGGTTTCAGACGACCCCGGTCATGCAAAGGTCGTCTGAAAAGACGTTTGTTGCTACGGAGCATTGGTTTTCCGTATGTGTCGGCTGCTTGCCGGTTCCCTTTTTTATTCGGCTGAAGCGGTAAACCGCCGCCGTCCCGATGAGACGGGCGCGGCGGTTTGTACTTTATGCTGTGGCTTCTGCCAACACAGCTTCGATGTGTTCTTTGCAGAACGCGATTTCGTCGTCGGTCAGCGTCGGGTGCACCAAGAACATCAGGCTGGTGTCGCCCAGTTGGATGGCGTTTTTCAGCCGCTCTTTCGGACGCCACGGCGTGTTGTCGAAGGCTTTTTCCAAATAGACTTCGGAGCAGCTGCCTTGATAGCAGGGGACTTTGCGTGCGTTCAGTTCGTTGACGATGCGGTCGCGCGTCCAGCCGTCTTTGAGGTGTTCGGGTTTGACGAAGGCGTAGAACTTGTATTGCGCGTGTTCGATGTAGTCGGCCACTTCAACCAAACGGATGCTGGCGAATTTGCCCAAGCTTTCAGCCAGTTTGGCGGCGTTTTCTTGGCGGCGCGCCGTCCATTCGGGCATACGTTTGAGCTGGATGCGGCCGATGACCGCCTGCATTTCCAACATGCGCCAGTTGGTGCCGAAACTTTCGTGCAGCCAGCGGAAGCCGGGGGCGTGTTCGCGGTGGTACACGGCATCGTAGCTTTTGCCGTGGTCTTTGTACGACCACATTTTGCTCCACAGCTCTTTGTCGTTGGTGGTGACCATGCCGCCTTCGCCGCCGGTGGTCATGATTTTGTCTTGGCAGAACGACCAAGCGCCGACGTGGCCGATAGAGCCGACGGATTTGCCTTTGTATTTCGCGCCGTGCGCTTGGGCGCAGTCTTCGATAACCCACAAGTTATGTTCTTTGGCCAAAGCCATGATGTCGTCCATTTCGGCAGGCATACCGGCCAGGTGAACCACGATGATGGCTTTTGTGTTTGGCGTCAAAGCGGCTTTGATGGTTTCGGCGCTGATGTTTTGGCTGTTTAAATCGACATCGGCGAAAACCGGATTGGCGCCGGCGGTCACGATACAGGATGCGGAAGCCAAGAAGGTGCGCGAAGTGACAATCACATCATCGCCTTGGCCGATGCCCATTGCTTTGAGGGCTACGTCCAAAGCCAACGTACCGTTGGAAAGGGCGACGGCGTATTGCGTGCCGACAAAGGCAGCAAATTCTTTTTCAAATTCGCGACATTCCGTACCTGTCCAGTAGTTGACTTTGTTGGACAGCAGGACTTTGGAAACGGCATCGGCTTCTTCTTGAGTAAAGCTTGGCCATGGGGAGAGTGATGTATTAAGCATTTGTTTTTCCTGCGAAAAGACTGGTTGAGCCTTTGGGGGCGATTTCTTCCAGCAGTTGGCGGTTGATCAGGGTATATTTCTGACCGTTGATTTCGACGTATGCGCCGTCGTAAGGCGGGAACCAGAAGGCGCGGATTTTCTTCTCGATATTGTCGCCGTCGAGGATTTGCTTCATGGCTTCCATTTCGTCGCGGCTGACGTAGCGGCCGCCAATGTTTGGCGTGGTCGGCAATTTGGTTTTCGACTCGATGGCTCGGGCGATGATGCGTTGTGCGAACGGCTCCAGCGCCTGCATGGTTTTGCGTTCGAGCGATTGGGCGGTTTCTGTTTCGGCGTCGATGGGGAAGCGGTCCACTTCGATGATTTCGCCGGTGTCGATGGAGGCATCGACGTAGTGTGCGGTGCTGCCCCATTCGGACAATTCGTCCATGATGGCGAGGTTGTAGCCGCCTGTGCCTTTGTATTCGGGTAACAGGGCAGGGTGGAAGTTGATCGTACCCAAGCGCGGGACGGTCAGGAATTCGTCGCGCAGTTTGCGCCAGTAGAGTACGGACAAGCCCAAGTCGTATTTCAGACGACCTTCTTTCATTGCTTCCAAGGCAGTGTCGAAAGTGTAGAGCGGCAAGCCCAATTCTTTGGCGGCGGCGGCCGTCGGCGAGCCTTGCAGGTGGCTGTCGGTCAGTACGCCGACGATTTCGATGCCGTTTTGTGAAGATAAGAGCCGGAGCAGGTTGGCGGAAAGCCGTTTACGTCCCATGAATAATATTTTTGTCATGTGAGAGTCCTTTTTGTTTTATCAGCTAATGTGTGATTTTGTTGAACAGTCCGAAGGGGCAATCAGCTGCGCCAAATCCTGCAGGGAGCTGATCCACGCATCGGGATGGTGTTCTTTGTTAAAGTTTTCGGGTAAGTGGTGGTGAATATTGTGCTCGGACGGATGCAGCCCTATGGTGATCCAGCCCAAAGCGTTCGGCGCGATGAAGTCTTTGGAAAGGTTGTCGCCGATGTAGATGAAACAGTCTGCCTTTTCGGCATATTTGTCTTGTAAATAGCGGAAGCGTTTGCCGTCGGGCTTTTCCGAAGCGCAGGCTTCGGAGACAAGGATGTCGTCAAACAGGGAATACAGCCCCAAGGCTTCCAGTTTCAAGCGTTGGGTCAGGCTTCTGCCGTCGGTAATCAGCGCGCGTGCGGCGAAGGGCGCGGTCAGCTCGGACAGGAAATCATGCGGGGCATACGGCGTCAGCGTCGGGCGGTGCAGCCGGTATTGCCACAGAAGAACCTGTTTTTCCGATTCGTTGAAACCGCAGTGGCGGGACAACTTGTCCAGCCAGTCTTTACCGTCGGGGTCGATACTGCGCCATAGGTCGTCTGAATCCCAATCGGGATACAGGGTGGCAACGGTATCGACGATTGCACGGATGCCGGAGAGTTTGTATTCGTATTCCGAGTACAGCGTATCGTCCAAGTCGAAGACAATGACGGCGGTTTCGGGATTAATCGTTTTCATGAACCAAGACCTTGGCATCGTAGCGCAGCATGATGAGATTGTTTTCCCAGTCGTCTGAAAACGGGATTTCTTCGTTGCGGAAGTATTCGTGCATCAGCCAGCCCGAGTAATTGCCGCCTGCGGCATACGTCAGCGGGAAGCCGCCGCCGAAGCGGGGGTTGATTTCCACGCCGTAGAATTCGCCGGTTTCTTCGTTGCAGAAGAATTGCGCCGTGATGCAGCCGCGCGCGCCTTCCAATACCGCCATTTTTTCCAGCAGCGTTTGGTAGAGGCTGTTTTTGCGGGTAATGCCTTTACTGACTTCGCCGGAGCGCACTTCCAAGCGTTTTCGCGGGATGGCGCATTTCAGACGACCTTCATGGTCGTAATACATATCGACGGTAAATTCGGAAAATTCGTTTTCGATGTCGATAAGTTCGCAGAACATCAGCTTGGGATCGTCCACGATTTCAGGCGTCAGGCAGGCTGGCGTGTCAATCCGTTTGGCACCGATGGCGCGGCTGCCGTCGTAGGGTTTGGCGAAGCAAGGGAAAACCAGTTTCTCGCGGTCGTAAATTTCGGGCGAGCGTATGCCGTAGCGGGCAAACAAGCTGGCGGTTTTCCGTTTGTCGCGGCATTGTGCGATGAAGTCTGAGTCGGAAACGACGATGTGGATGCCTGCCGCTTCGAAGCGTTCGCGTTCGTCTGCCAGCTTTTGCAGTTCGGTGTCTATGGTGGGGATGATTAAACCGATATTTTCGCGTACCGCCAGATCGAAAATGCTGTCGATATATGAATCGGCGCTAATCAGCGGCACTTCAAACGAACCGTCCGAAACGTGGCAGGCGGAGGACATACGCGGCACCAAATCCGTCGTCAAAATCTTGACGTCGTCTGAAAACTTGGCCGCTTCGGTTTGAAAATCCTGTACCAATTCAACGCGCCTTCCCGCGGAAAGGATAAGTACGTTATTTTTTCGCATCAGTGTCATTTCCTGTGAAATAGGGCATGGTGGCTTCTCCCTCAGCCGAAATACCTTCTTTGATAAAGACTTTTTTGACTGTCAGAAACAGGATTTTCATATCCAGCCAAAAACTGTAATGGTCGATATACCAAATATCGTGTGCGAACTTTTCGTCCCACGAAAGCGCGTTGCGCCCGTTGACCTGCGCCCAACCGGTTACGCCGGGCCTCATTTCGTGGCGTCGGTTTTGAAATTCGTTGTAAAGCGGCAGGTAGCTCATCAACAGCGGACGCGGGCCGACCAGGCTCATCTCTCCTTTTAGAACGTTCCAAAGCTCTGGAAGTTCGTCCAAGCTTGTCGCGCGCAGTTTCTTGCCGAAAGGGGTCAGCCGCTCACTGTCGGGCAGCGGGTTGCCGTCTTTATCGACCGCATCGCGCATGGAGCGGAATTTGATCATTTTGAACGGTTTGCCGTCTTTGCCCGGCCGCTCTTGGGTGAAAAATACCGGTTCGCCCAAGTTTTTGCGGATAAGGTATATCAAAATCAAAAATACGGGCGAGAGGAAAATCAGTCCTGAGGCAGAGGCAATGATGTCAAACAGGCGTTTGAAGAATTTACTCATGGGCTAATCTTTCAATCAGGTTGACGATTTTTTGATACGCCACGTCGCGCTTGAAGCGGCGGACGATTTCGTCGGATTGAACGGGGTCGTTTTTGCGCGCCAGAATGTCTTTGGCGGCTTGGACGAAGCTGTCTACATCGCCGGAACGGTAGTCCGCGTGCGGCAGCAGGGTGAGGACTTCGGCAACTTCGTCGTTGACTTGGCTGTTTAAAATCGGTTTTTGCAATGCCATATAGTCGGACAGTTTGTTGGTAATCGACTGCATGGCGTAGGAATGGATGGCGTTGACGGAAATGTCGCAGCCTTTGGCGACCGACATCATTTCGGCGTAGGGGATGTAGCCGTAAAACTTGATGCCGTCGCAGGCGTATTGTTTGAGCCTGTCCAAATCGGGGCCGCCGCCCATGATGTGCAGCTCTACATTTTCGCCGCCGTCCAACAGTTTCCGAACGCCTTTGCACACGGTTTCCACGTCATAGCTGTAACTGAGCGTACCCAAGTAGAAGAAGCGGGTTTTGTCGTCGCCGAAGTCTTTTGCCGGCGCGGCGTCGAGTTTGGGGAAATCTGCGCCGATATAGACGACTTCGCCGGGCACGTTCGGATTGGCTTCTTTGGCGCGGTCGAGGTAGGTCTGCGATACGGCAACCAGCGCGTCGGCGTAGCGGTAGGCACGGTTGGCGCGGGAGGAGAAGGGCAGCAGGTTGTGCGGGATTTTTTTCAAAAACGGCACGACCGAGGAGAAGGATTCCGGCCATACGTCCTGCACGTCGATAATCAGCTTGTAGCCCAAACGCGCTTTGTGTTCGCCCAAAAGCAGGTTGGTGGCGATCAGCGGATAGGCGGAAAAGACGACGTCTTGCTCACTCGGGCGGCAGTTGTTCAGCCATTGCTCAAAATGTTTGACGAACACATGATGGCTTTTGACGCGGTCCAGCGAGACGTTTTTGCCGTAGCCGCTCTCTTCCAGCAGCATGACTTTCAGACGACCTCGCGAGGCAGATTCGGCATCTTCAGGTCGTCTGAAAGATTTGTCGTAGTGTTTGAAATTGCTGGTAATCAGCAATACGTCATGAGACTGCGACAACAGCTCGGCGAGATACCAGAAGCGGTTGAAATGCGGCTCGGACGGCAGCGAACAGTAGGGGGCGACGATGGTGATGTTCATATTTTCAGACGACCTCACATATCGTAAGCGGCCATTGTGGTGCGATAGATTTCATCATCGGAACACAAGGTCTCAACGTGTTTATGCAGGGCTTTGCCCATCTTTTCGCGCAACTCGGGCTGCTTGATGAGTTGATCAACGGCTTCGATAAAGGCTTCGTCTTCGCCGAAGGGGAAACAGTATCCGGTTTCGCCGGTAATGACCATTTCGGAAATGCCGCCCATGTTGTAGGTGACGACGGGCGTGTCGTAGAGGCCGGCTTCAAGGATGTTGTTGCCGACGCCTGCGCCGTGGTCACCGATGCAGTGCGGCGTGTTCACCAAAATATCCACATCTTTGAAATAACCGGTCAAATCGCGCACGCCACCGAGGAAGGTAACTTTGTCGTCTATGCCCAGGCGTTTCGCTTGCGCTTTCAGATTGTCCATTTCTTCGCCTATGCCTGCTACGTTCAGGCGCACGGGCATATTGCGGTCGACCATTTTCTTAAAGATGTCCAGCATCACATGCACGGCGCGGACGGTATCCAAGCGCGACAGCGTGCCGAGCATGACGTAGTCTTTGGCGGTTTTTTCAGGAACGTAATCGGCTTTGTGCAGGGCGTTGTAGGTGTAGGTGATGCGGTTGGCGGGGAAGCCGTGGCGGATGAGTTTTTCCTGCTCGTGCCTGCAGTTGCCGATGATGTATACGCCCAGTTTGTCGAAAAGTTTGGCGATTTTCGGATAAGTTTCGGCATCCAAACCGCGCGCGTGGTAGAACACTTTGGTTTTCGGCGAAGAGATTTTCGCCGCGATGGCACAGGCTGGAACGATACGCGCCATTTGACAATGGATGATGTCGGGTTTTTCTTGTTTCAACATCTTCATGTAGGCGAACATGCCTTTGATGTAGCCCAAGATGCCGCCCTGATAAAAATCAATCGGACGCCATTGGATGCCCAAGGCTTGGGCTTCTTTGATGAGCGGGCCATCGGAAGAGGCAAGGACGACCTCGTGGCCGCGCTGCCTGAGCAACCGTCCTAAGCGGAAGGTCGCGTTTTCAGTGCCGCCGAGGCCGGACATGGAAGTAGTCAAAACAATTTTTTTCATATCGTGTTTTCTATCAAGGGGTGTATCGGTACGCGTTATACGCCGTATCGCGCTGCGGCAGGACGCTGTACAGGAAAATCAAAAAGCAGGGCAGCCAGAGGAATGGCATACGCAAAATGGTGGACGGGATGAAGCCGCCCAAAATAAACAGACCGATTGCCGCCAAGCCGATGGCTTTTTGTTTGTTCCGCAGGTTTTGGCTTAAAAAGACGTTCACTGCATACCAAATGATGTAACAGATGAAGCCGATTAAGGAAATCATGCCGAAGCCCAAATACAGTTCGATGATGAAACTGTGCGGATTTTCAAAACCGAGGCTGTCGCTCAAATGCCCGCCGAAGTATTCCTGAAAGTTTTTAGGGCCGTAGCCGTAAAGCAAAAGCGGCGGATTGCTCCAGAAGTAGTTGTAAATTTCTTGGCGGTAGCCGACCGAGTTGTCGCTCTCCAAATTGAACAGGAACAAATACAGGCGGGAAGAAATGTTTTCCAAAAAGGCATTGCCGTGCATCGAGAGCAGGAAATCGGCAATGTACTGTTTCGGAATCATCGACAAGCCTGCGCCTGTAACGCCTATGGTCATCAGCGTAAACAGCCCGTTGTTACGGTAAATCAAGTTCAGGATAAACAAAATGATGTAACTCATCGTCGCCGTACGCGATGCGCTGGCGAAAACAATCGCGCCCAAACTCAAAAATAAAATCCAGCCGAAAAAATATTCCCTCTTGTTGACGCCGATATTGAAAAATATCAACACGGCAGGGGAGAAGAAGAGGGCGGTCGTACCCAAGTTGTTGGGGTTGAAGAAAAAGCCTTTAATCACGCCGGCCTCAATCGCCAAAATTTCGTCTGATTTGACAAACTGGATGCCGGTCAACACCTCGATAACGGGCGGAATAATGATAAAGGCGCAAAAGTAAACCAACAGCCTGCGTACGAAGCGCAAGGGGTTTTCGTGTCGGCTCAAAATCAGATACAGCAGGTAAAACAAACCGGCGACCGACAGGAAGAAAAAGGTATCCATGACCCTGACCGAATCCAAGGGCGTGATGAACAGATGGATTGCGCTCCAGCCGGTCATCAGCCCGACCGCCATCAGCATGAGTCCTGCCTTGCTGTTGAATGTTTTATTTTCTATGAAAAAAATCAGCAGGGTGGCAGGCACCAGCAAAAGGGTCAGCGGATTGTCGATACGCGGAATCCCCAGTTTATACGACAGCATCGGCCCCAGCATGTAGGCGGTAACCATCGTATAAAGCATAGTAATGTATATATTTTGTTTTTTAATTTTCACGTTGCTTCCTGAAATTTAGGTCGTTCCAAGAGCTTTATTATATGCAGAAATGATTTGTTCGGTAACGGGACGCTCTCCAAATTCTTTCAGGCAGTTTTCGCGCAACAGGCGTGGGAAATATTTTTTCCGGTTCCGATAGAGGGAGATAAGTGCTTCCGTCAGCGATTTTTGGTCTCCGACATCGACCAAAAGCCCGTTGGATGGATTGACGATAGTCTCAGGACCGCCACAGCGCGTCGCGATGACGGGCAGCCCTTGCGCCAAAGCCTCGATGAAAACGACGCCGAAAGTTTCGTGGCGGCTGGCCAATACGAAGGCATCGCTTTGATACATCAATTCCAAGACTTCTTCGTTTTTCAGACGACCTTCAAAGATAACGTTGTTTTCCAGCCCCAAGTCTTTTGCCAAACGGTGCAGCTTGAATTCTTCGTAGCCGCCGCCGCCGATTTTCAGTTTCAGGTTCGGATAGGTTTTGACTGCTTCGGCAAAGGCGGGCAGCAGGATGTCGTAGCCTTTTTTATGTTGCAGGTGCGCGACCGAGCAGAAGGTAAAGTCTTCGTTGGCGGGTTTGTCGGCAAGGTCGATCGGCGCTTCAAAGCTGGCGGACAGGATATTGGGAACATATTGCCACTCCAATCCGCGGTATTCTTCTTTCAGCAGTTCGGCAAAGTCGCGGCTGACTGCCAGGCGGCAGGCGGCGTTTTGGGCGGCGGCATACATCAGCGGGCGTTGCCAGTTGCGGATAAGTTTGCGGGCGTAGGTGGTACTGTGTTCGGTGATGACATACGGAATGCCGGTTGCTTTGTGGATTTCGTATGCAATGATGCCGCCGCTGTTGACGCAGTGCGCGTGCAGGACGTCGGGCATGCCGTGGTCTGCAACGTATCGGCGGAACAGTTTCATACTGGCGGCGATTTCCCGTTTGCGGTCGATATGCGGGATGCGCGGGAAGAAAAACATGCTGTCGTACACATAAGTCGGTACGTCTTTGTCGATGTAGGTCCTTATTCCGTAATTTTTCGGGTTGAACGCAGTTTTTGCCTGAGTTCTGAACGAACGGAATATCGGTGCGACGACCCCTACTTTAACTCCGGAGCGTTGCAAGGCTTGTGCTTGCAGGCGGAAAAAGATTCCGTTGACGTCGTCCGGAGTGGATGGATACCAAGAAGGAATGATTAATGTATGCATGATAATACCTGTGTCGAGTGTGTCGGCGTACAAGCCGCATAGGTTGCGGACAGGGCACAAAATCAAAGATTCTCGGTGAGTAAGCGTTTTGTAGCGGCAGAATCAAAAACTGCACGCAGTATGGTTGTTATTGTGTTGAATGTTTTTTATTCAGACGACCTTTCACTGCCGATAAAGCTGAAGAAAGTGGTGTTTTGTATTTCACAGTCAGGGCAATCAAACCTGCCAGCCAGATTAAAGCAAAAATGTAGTAGTTGCCGGCGTTGCCGAAGTAGGTGTAGCCCAGGCACAAAATCAGGCAGAGTGCGGTATGAGTATAAATTTTCCGGCAGGGCAGTTTCTGCCACATCCTTGAAGACAATTCGGTCTTAATGAGCATAAACACCCAAAAAGAAGTCGCACTCGCCATTGCGGCGCCCCGTGCGCCCAAGAGCGGAACCAGCCAATACAGCAGGCCGAAGTTCAGCAGGAATGCCGCAATATTGACTGCGGTAATCAACCAGGTTTTTTTGACGACGTTCAAACCGATGCCGGTCACTTCCGTCAGCGTATAAAACAAAGGAAACATCATGCACGACAGTAAAATAAACTGTACCGATGCATATTCCCCGGGAAGAATCCAAGTGACCACCGGCGAAAAAATACCGATAAAGCAAACCATCGCGCTGATGAGCGCAGTCATTGACAGGGTAATGCCGCCGATTTTGTCGAGGTTGGTGTTGTCTTCAACCCATTTGAACACCAATGGCGCCCATATGGTTGAGAATACGCTTTGGAAAATTAGGGCGACGGCGCCGAAGCTGACCGCCATCGAGTAAATCCCCAGTTGCTCCAAACTTGCCATTTCTTTCAAAACAAAGCGGTCGATAGACGTCAGCCCCCAGTAGGCGAGATTGCCGAATGCCAAAGGCAGTCCGTATTGCAGACCCATTTTGTGCAGCTTTGCCGACCAAGGCGAACGGATGGCGGCGGCCAAATCGGTTCGGGTTTGGTAGATCAATACAGCGACGGTCAGTATTTGGGCGGAGGTATAGGCAAAGACCAGGCTGGTGGTATGGGTTGGCAAGCCGATTAGTATGAAGAGCAAAACCAAAACCAAAATCAGGAATTTCGGTGTCAGCTGGCTGAGTGAGAAAGCAATTGCCTTTTCCTGCATCCGTAGGATGAGCGAGAAAAAGCGGATAAACAGGGTGGTCAGTAAAAAAACTAAAAACAGAATACCCAGCTTGGTGTTGTTCAAATCAAAAATAATTTCGGAAGGCCAAGAGGGATTCCACAAAAGTATCAGCAATACCCCGGCAATGCTCAAAACAAACGGGGACAGGCTGAAGGATTTGAACAGCGCGGCTTTGTCTTCGCTGGCGTAGTATTCGCGGATATACGCCTGATCCAAGCCCAGCCCCAAAATCAGGATGGTCAGAGCGGATATGGTTTGCAGTAAGACGATACGGCCGATGTCTTCCGCAGGGTAGTACCATGAAATCAGCGGAAGCGAGAGGATGCCGAAAGCCGCACTGCCTATCGGACCCAAGGCATAGCCGAGTATTTTTCTTATATTCATAAATAGGAGGGATTGGTTGCCGCCAAGATTTTCAGACGACCTGAAAACGCAGCAGCATCATATAAATAAGGGCTTTCTTAGGTCGTCTGAAAACAAACGGTCTAAGAAAGCCGACTGCCTGCCGAAACCCGTCGGCAGGCAGTCTGCCTCAATCGTCAAAGGTGTTACGCTTTCACGACTTTCGGGTTTTTCGCAGGGAATTTGCCGCGCGTATCGACAATCAGTTTGGCGTGTTCGGCAATCATGTCGTAGTCAAACTTATCGTGGTCGGTCGTCAGGACCACGCAGTCGTATTTCGCTACGGTTTCCGGCGTCAGCGGCTCGCTCTTCAGGTCAAAGTAGTGGTGGCCGGGGATGTACGGGAACTCAAGCACGTGCGGGTCAGAGTAGGAAATGTTTGCACCCAATTTGTGCAGGCGGTCCATCACTTCCACAGACGGGCTTTCGCGCATGTCGTCCACATTTTTCTTGTAGGCGATACCCAAAACCAAGATTTTGCTGTCTTTGATGGAACGGTTGTGTTCGTTCAAAGCCAAGCCCACTTTGCTGATGACGTAGTCGGGCATGTGGGAGTTCACTTCGCCTGCCAACTCGATGAAGCGGGTGTTCACGCCGTATTCGCGCGCTTTCCAAGTCAGGTAGAACGGGTCGATGGGGATGCAGTGACCACCCAAGCCCGGACCGGGATAGTAGGCAACGAAGCCGAACGGTTTGGTTGCCGCGGCGGCGATGACTTCGTGAATATCGACATCCATTTTGTCAGCGACGATTTTCATCTCGTTCACCAAACCGATGTTCACGGCGCGGTGGATGTTTTCCAGAAGCTTGGTCAGTTCGGCGGCTTTGGTAGAGCTTACCGGTACGACTTTGTCGATGGCAGGCTGATACAGCGCGATACCGACTTCCAAACAAGCAGGGGTATGGCCGCCGATGACTTTCGGGATGGTGCGGGTTTCAAAATTCGGGTTGCCCGGGTCTTCACGTTCCGGAGAGTACACCAAGAACACGTCTTTACCGACTTTCAGACCGCCTTCTTCAACACGCGGCAGCAATTCTTCTTCGGTCGTACCGGGGTAGGTGGTGGATTCCAAAGACAGCACTTGACCGGCGCGAAGGTAAGGTTTCACCGCGTCGGTGGTGTCAATAACGAAGCTCATGTCCGGCTCGCGGTATTTGTTCAACGGAGTCGGTACGCACAAAATCACGGCTTCCACTTCACCGATGCGGGAGAAGTCGGTGGTGGCTTCAAACAGGCTGTTTGAAGCGGCGGCGATTTTCTCGGCAGGAATATGCTCGATGTAGGTTTCGCCTTTGTTGAGTTTGTCGACTTTGGTTTTGTCGATGTCGAAGCCCAAAACCTGATAACCGATGTCCACATAACGGAGCATCAGCGGCAGGCCGACATAGCCCAGGCCGACGATGCCGATTTTGGCGGTTTTATCTGCAAATTTCTGAATGGTAATATTTTTCATGACAAGTCTCATGTGATGGAAAAGGGCGTGCCGCACAGTGCAAAATGCCGCAGCAGAACCCCGGCCGGCAGTCATAAAAACAGCATGGTCGGAATCCGTTTTGTCGGTGTCGAAAATAAATCTTTCCCTAAGATTGGTTTTGGACGTAAAAGTTTTGCATGTGCAAATGCAGCATTGCCCGACGATAATGGAGTGTTGGGAAATGTTTATGCAAATATTATAATCAAGCTGGGCGGTAAGATTTTGAATTGTATTATTTTTAGTAATTACTATACCGTTAGTGACTAAATATAATATCGGAAATACAAATAATTAATAAAAATTAGTATTAATATATTTGCGTAATTTAACCTAAAATTAATATTACTTCAGTATATGTTGAAGCGGTATTTGTAACTCTGTCAAGCAAATCAGGCGATGCAGTATAGTGGATTAACTTTAAACCAGTACGGCGTTGCCTCGCCTTAGCTCAAAGAGAACGATTCTCTAAGGTGCTGAAGCACCAAGTGAATCGGTTCCGTACTATCTGTACTGTCTGCGGCTTCGTCGCCTTGTCCTGATTTAAATTTAATCCACTATAAAACACCGTTGCTTCTGACAAAAAGGTCGTCTGAAAACCCAAAATCAGTTTTCAGACGACCTTTCTGGTTTACGAGGCAGCCTATTTTTTACGCAAAACCCATTTTACGTCCTGCCCGATCAGCTCTACCGAACGACTTTCCCACTCGCCTTCCGAAGTCAAAACGGCGGGGTTAGCAGGGAGGGTAAGCAGGCTTCTGCCTTCGCCTAAGATTTTCGGTGCTTGGTACAACACGATTTCGTCTGCCAAGCCTGCTTCGATAAAGGCGGAGGTCAGCGTCGCGCCTGCTTCGACCATAATTTCGCCGTAGCCCAGTTCTGCCAATTGGGGCAGCAGTGCGGCAAGGTCTATACGTCCGGCGGCGTTTTCAGACGACCTCAAGATGCGGATATGACTGAACGCGCGGTATGGTTTGAGGCGTTCTTCATCATCGACGGCGGTTACGATGATGGTGGGGCTGAGGTCGTCTGAAATTATGTGGCTGCCCAACGGCGTTTGCAGTTTGCTGTCCAACACGATGCGCGCGGGCTGGCGCAGGGTCGGGAAGGTGCGGACGTTGAGGCGCGGGTTGTCGGCAAGCACCGTGCCGATACCGGTTAAGACGGCGCAGCTTTCCGCGCGTAAGGTTTGTACGTCCGCCCTTGCGGCTTCGCCGGTAATCCAGTAGCTGCGTCCGTCGGCGAGCGCGGTTTTGCCGTCCAGGCTGGCGGCGCATTTGATGCGGACAAACGGGCGGCCGCGTTCGATACGGGAGAGGAAACCGCGGTTGAGTTCGCGCGCTTCGGTTTCCAGCAAACCGCTTTCGGTGCGGATGCCTGCGGCTTCGAGCATTGCCAAACCTTTGCCTGCCACCAGCGGATTGGGGTCGGTCATGGCGGCGACCACGCGCGACACGTCCGAACCGATTAGGGCTTCGGCGCAGGGCGGCGTGCGGCCGTAATGGCTGCACGGTTCGAGCGTCACATAAGCCGTCGCCCCGCGCGCCATTTCGCCCGCCTGCCGCAGCGCATGCACTTCGGCATGCGGTTCGCCCGCTTTAACATGAAACCCCTGCCCAACGATTTGGCTGCCGTGTGCAATCACGCAGCCGACGCGCGGGTTGGGGGAAGTGGAAAAACGCCCGAGCCGCGCAAGGGCAAGGGCGTTTTGCATCATTTGGGTATCAATACAATCAAACATAATGTGGATTTCTTAAAGTTTTCCGTTTTCAGACGACCTTCGCCGTGTTCCATTCGTTCAAACGCTAATGCGCCAAACTCACTTCTTTCAAAACGACGGACAAATCTTTCTGCCCCGCATGATGACTGTACGCGCAAACGGTATAAATATTGGCTTCGTGAATGGCGATGCAGTATTGGTTGAACGTACCTTGCCGGTCTTCGCGGTCGGTTTGGTAATTCATGCGGTTGTCGGTGGCGATACCGACGCGGACATTTTGAGTCTCGTCCGATTGCAGGGCGGTTTTGAGTTCGGCGAAATAGGTTTTGGCATCCGTTTGCGCCGGGCCGTTGTTCGCCGCATAAATGGTAATGCGCGCTTCAGGGTCGTGTTGGAGCAGAATCAGGTTGGAGGCGGGAACGTTTTTCGGATGGCGGGCAGAATCGGCGATGATGTCGGTGAAGTGGCTGTTGTGGACGGAGATGGAAATTTTGCCGTCCATGCTCGTCAGCGTTTGAACCGTATCGGAGGCGGCTTTCGACGCCGCATCGCCCTGTTCGGGGCTGCAGGCAGCAAGGCAGAATAGTGCGGCGGCTACGGATAAAACTCTTTTCATAAACATCCTCTTCATCATCAACACACCGCTTTCAGACGACCTATTTCCCGTCGGTCTGCACCAGCGTGGCGATTGCCTGAGTAAACTCGGACACGTCGTTGAAACTTTTATACACGGAAGCAAAACGGACATAGGCGACCTGATCGATTTTTGCCAACTCCTCCATCGCCATTTCCCCCACCATGCGCGACGGCACTTCCTTGTTGCCCGACTGATACAGACGCTGCTCAATCAGCGCGACCGTTTCATCGATTTTTTCCTGGGCGATCGGGCGTTTGTGCAAAGCCCGTTCCAAACTGGTTCTCAGCTTGTGCGGATTAAATGCCACGCGCGTACCGTTGGATTTAATCACCTGCGGCATCCGCATTTCGACCGTTTCAAACGTACTGAACCGCTGCCCGCACTCCACGCAACGGCGGCGGCGGCGGATGCTGTTCGTCTCTTCCAAGAGCCGCGAATCAGTGACTTGAGTATTGGGATGCTGACAAAACGGACATTTCATAAGTTTTTGAATTTATTTGTTTGTGAAACGGAATTGTAGCTGATTGAGCTATTCCCGTATAGTCGGTGGGTTTATTATGGGTTGAAGGGGTCGTCTGAAAACCTTGAATCTGGGTTTTCAGACGACCTCTTTGTTTTAAACGGATACGCCGACGGCGCGGGCGATTGCCAAGCCTTCTTCTACGCTCATGTAAACGGGTTGTTCAGGACGGTCGCTGCGGGCGATGTCGCCTTGTCGGAACATGACCAGTTCGTCCACTGCCAGTTGCGACCAGGTTTCGTCGCGGGTCAGCGGTAAGGTGGCGATAACGGCGACTTTATCGTTGGGGGTGGTGACTTCGGAAAAATCGACCATGACGTCGTCGTCCAAAAGCCGTGCTTTGCCGAACGGGGCTTTGCGTACGATGTAGTGCAAAAGCGTGCTGGCGTGGGCAAACAGGTTGTCGCCGTTGGACATAACGAAGTTGAACAGTCCGAAGCGGCGGATTTCGTGGGTCAGCGCGGCGAGGGCGTCGAATAGGGTGTCCGGGTCGGGCTTGGTGGCGAAGCGGCTGCGCAGGCGGTTGAGGATGTAGCAGAAGGCGCGTTCGGAGTCGGTGGTGCCGACGGCATGGTAATACTCGCCTTGTTCGGGGTAGAAATCGATTAAATGTCCGTTGTGTGCAAACAGCCAGTATTCGCCCCACATTTCGCGCATGAAGGGGTGGGTGTTTGCCAGCGAGGTTTGTCCTTGCGAGGCTTTGCGGATGTGGGCGATGACGTTTTCAGATTTGATTTGGTAGGCGCGAACGAGGTCGGCGACAGGCGAGGCGGCGCTGGGTTTGTCGTCATGGAACAGGCGTACGCCTTTGCCTTCGAAAAAGCCGATGCCGAAACCGTCTGCATGGTGGTCGGTAATGCCGCCGCGGCGGCGGAAGCCTTCAAAGGAAAAGACGATGTCTGTGGGGGTGTTGCAGTTCATGCCGAGCAGTTGGCACATGATGTTGACCTTTGTTATTTTGATGTGGGGTTGAGGGCAAAACAGGGGTAAATCGGCGCAATGTACAAGTGTTTTGTGTGATAGATGGGATTATGGTCTATCGGAAGGGGTGTTTCAATAGGAAGGGGAGGGATATTGGGGGTGAATTTGGTGTGATTGTATAGTGGATTAACTTTAAACCAGTACGGCGTTGCCTCGCCTTGCCGTACTATCTGTACTGTCTGCGGCTTCGTCGCCTTGTCCTGATTTAAATTTAATCCACTATATTTTGCTGCGCCTGATGGTGCGAAAAGGTCGTCTGAAAATGGGAAACTGTTTTCAGACGACCTCTACTAAGGGAGGGATTGAAGCCCCCGTGTTTTCTTGCGAGAGATTCCTTTGTTTTAAACGGAAGCCATCAAAGCAAAAGAGATACAAGCACAGCCCGTATTTTCAAAAAAGGTCGTCTGAAAACCATATAAGCTTTTCAAACGACCTTTCTTTATTGTGCCTTGAAGCTTACAAGGTGCCGTAAGAGTGCAGGCCGCTCAGGAACATGTTGACGCCGATGAAGGCGAAGGCGGTAACGAACAGTCCGATGACTGCCCACCATGCGAGAATTTTGCCGCGCCAGCCTGCGACGAGGCGCAGGTGCAGCCAGACGGCGTAGTTGAGCCAGACGATGAATGCCCAAGTTTCTTTCGGGTCCCAGCTCCAGTAGCGTCCCCATGCTTTGGCAGCCCACAGTGCGCCGAGGATAGTGGCGATGGTGAAGAATAGAAAGCCGACGGCGATGGCTTTATACATGACTTCTTCGATGACTTGCGAATGCGGCAGCCATGATTTTTTGCCGGCGTTTTCGTTTCTCAATGCCCAGAGTTCGGCGATGCCGAGCATGGCGGCGATACAGAATGCGCCGTAGCCGATGAAGTTGGCGGGGACGTGGATTTTCATCCACCATGATTGCAGGGCGGGAATCAGGGGTTGGATGGTGTGTGCTTCGCGGGAAAAGCTGTACCAAAGGACGAAGCCGACGACGATCGCCATGAAGCTGAAGACGAAGCCGCCGAGTTTTTGTACGGCGAAACGGGCTTCGTAGTAGAGGTACATCAGTGCGGTGATGACGAGGAAGAGGATGAAGACTTCGTAGAGGTTGGAAACGGGGATGTGTCCTGCGTCAGGGCGCAGGAGGTAGCTTTCGTGCCAGCGCACTAAAAGTCCGGTAAAGCCTGCGACGGCGGACACCCAGGCAAAGACGGAACCCATGCCGAGCAGGGTGTTGGTGGCGACGTTTTTGCGTTGTGCCAACACGGCGCCGGTGATGTAGGCGAAGAGTGCGAAGAAGACGAAGGCGCATTGCCACATAATCGCGGACTGGCTGCTGAGGAAGTATTTGAGCAGGAAGCCGTCGGAATGTGTGATGTCGCCATCGTAGAGCATGACGGCGCCGTATGCGAGGACGGCACACAAGGGGACAAACCAGCGCATGGGTTTGAAAAACCAGCCTAAAAAGACGGTAATGCCCGCGCTTGCCCACAAAATCACCATTTCGTAGATGTCCATGGCGTGCTGAATGCGGGTTTGGGCGAAGAATGCGCCGGCTGCGGTCAGGAGGGCGAATAGGCAGTCGACCGTATTCAGGGACTTGAGGAACGATTTGTGCGTCAGCAGCTCGTGTTCGGGTAGGGGGTTATGGTTATGCGTCATGGTTTAAATCTTTCGCCAGTCGTTGCAGGCTTTGTGTATGTTGCGGAAACTCTTTTTGCAGGTCGCGCTCGTTGCGGCTGGAAGACATGGCAAAGCGGATGTGGTCGTCTGAAAACAGGACCCACGCGCGTTTCTCGCGGATGTAGAACATAAATATCGTGCCGAGAACCAGCAAAACAGAGCCTAAATAGACTAAAAATGCACCGGGCGAACGGGTCATTTGCAAGCCGGAGGAGCGGACTTCTTCAAAGCCGTCCAGTTGCAGGAGCATGGGGGCGGGGTATTCGGTCAGGCCGGTATAGGCGTCCATGCTGTGCAGCAGGAAGCGGTTGCGCGCTTCGTCTTGAGGCCATGCGGGCAGCTTGTATTTTTGGATGGTTTCTTCCAATACGGCGTTCATGACGCCGAACAACATTTCGTAAAAATATCCCTGCATTTTTTCCTGCTGCTCTTTGGGGATGTTTTTGGTGATAAATTCGTCCAACGCCAAATAGCCGCCTTTCGCAAAAATGCCCAAGGTGTTTTCGGCGGCAAGGGTGAATTGCTCGCGGATGTTGTCGGGCGCGTTCAAGGTCGCGTTGCGGATGACGGCTTTGCGTGCGGCTTCGTCTTTCAAGAGTTCGCGCATCGCCATGAAGGTGTCGGGTTTGAAAGTCTTATCGGCAGGAATGCGCAGCCAACGGTATTGCTGTTCCAGACCTGTGCGCGTACCGGTGATGAAGAAATAATCCTGTTCCTGCTTAACGGGCAGCATGTAGTTTTTATATTCGACAGCCTGACCCGCTTTGTCGCGGATTCGGTAAACAACGGATGGGCCGATGTTGGTGTATTTTTTGTTTTCTTGAGAGACGGCGCGCACGTCGTTAATCGCTGATTGCAGGGTTTGCTCTTTTTCAGACGACTTGCTCATGTCTTCCACGTTCATAGACGTGAATTGGTCAAACTCCAGTTTGTAGGACGTATTGCCGATGTCGAGCGGGAAGTCGCGCATAGATGTCGCCCTGAGCGTTACCGGCTCGCGGCTGGGGTTGGCCAAGTTCCAGGCTTTGAACTTCAAATCGGAGCCGCCGTCGGCAAAGCTCGCTTGATAGATGGTGATGCCGTGCAGCGTCAGTGGATGATTGACGCGGATGGTGTGTTCCGATTTTTTGCCGCTTTCCTTGTCGGTAATTTCCAAATCGCTGGCAAAATCACGCGGCATCCCGGTATTGTAAAAGTCGATGTGGAATTTCTTCAGCTTCACTTCAAACGGCAAATCCTGAACCAGCATCCCGTTGTCGGCATTGAGGAAGACCACGTCCGCGCTTTGCCCTTCGGTAATGTTCACATTGCCGCGGAACGACAGGTTCGACGTACCCAAAATGCTTTCCGGTTTGAAGTCTTTGGCATAGACGGAATGATTGTCCGGCACGACGCGTCCGGTCAGCATACCGATTTTCAGCAGGAGGTTGCTGTCTATCAAGCCGCCCAAGCAAATCACAATCAGCGCGGTATGGGCAAAAATATAGCCCCACTTGTTCATCGCCCCTTTTTTGGCGGCAACCAAAACCGATCCGTCTTCGCGCGTTACGGTTTTGCAGCTGAAGCCTTGTACTTCGAGATAACGCCGGGCAATTTCAGACGACATCTTGCCTTCCAACACAGTCGAATGGCGCATCGCCGCCAATGATTTTTCTTTGGCGTTTTCACGGAATGATTTGATTTCGCGGAGAAAAGGCGGAACATTGCGAATCAGGCACAAGCTGGTCGATATCACCAAAAACATCATGATGACCACAAACCAAGCGGACGCATAAACATCGTACAAGCCTAAAAAGTTGAAAATCTGCGACCAAAACGGACCGAATTTCACAACATAATTGACCTGCGGCTGGTTTTGCTGCAACACCGTCCCGATAACCGAAGCGACACCCAAAAGACTGAGCAAGGCAACGGCAAAACGCATGGAGCTTAAAAAAGCGAACCAAGGTTTGCGGATAAGGGGGACGGATGAAGAGGATTTGCTCATAGCGGTTTGATTTGATAAAGAATACAGGGATGGTCGGAATTCGGAAGCGACCCGATTATCGAACGGCACGAAAAATAGACATGATGGGGCAAAAAGCCAAAGGCTGCCATTTGAAAATACTTATTGCCTCAAAAGCGGCGGCATACCATCGCACAAGGTCGTCTGAAAACAACCGCCCGAGGGCAAGCGTTTTCAGACGACCTTGATATTCACATCATCCGCAAACAGACGGACCGATAGGAATCAATGCAGACCCTGGATGAAGTTGGAAACCGCATTCAACTCTTCTTCGGTCAGGCGTTTGGCAATATCTTCCATAATCGCGTTTTTGCGTTGTCCGGATTTATAAGCCTTCATTTGATCGACCACATAAGACATATGTTGGCCACCTAAGCGCGGATATGCGCCGATTTCGGTACCGCCGCCCGGAATACCCGCGCCGCTGGGGCCGTGGCAGGACATACAGGCAGGAACTTTTTTGTCCACCAAACCGCCTCGGTAGATTTTGCCGCCCAAAACAGGATCATTTTGTTTCGGGTTAGCCTCGCCGGATTTGGCCTGTTGTTTGGCATAGAATGCGGATACATTCAGAATGTCTTGTTCGGACAGGTTCATCACCATAGGTTTCATCACAGCGGCGGAACCGTTTGTACGTTTGCCTTCTTTAATGTCCAAGGTTTGACGGTAGATATAGGCACTGTGTTGCGCGGCGAGCTTTGGATACATGGCGATGCCGCTGTTGCCGTCCGCCGCATGACATGCCGCACAAATGGTAGTAGCCACTTCTTTGCCTTTTGCAATATCCGCTTTCGGGGCAGCGACAGCCGCGCCGGCAGCCAAAACCAAGGCCGCTAAAGTCAATCGTTTCATGGAGTGCTCCTGATTACAGCATTGCATACCGCGACAATGCCTTTTTTATACTCAAAACGCCGGATAAATTTTACCCGATAAAAACCGATAATTCTATAAACGTGCTATTCTATACTAGATTTACATTAAATTACTACCATGTTTCGCAACATGGACACGGCAAATTCCGCCACTCCGTCTCAGGGAACAAGGAAATACGGATGAACCTCTTTCAGAACGCCAAATTCTTCACCACCGTCAACCATCTCAAAGACCTGCCCGACACACCCGCAGAAATCGCATTTGTCGGACGAAGCAACGCAGGCAAATCCAGCGCGATCAATACCCTGACCAACCATATCCGGCTCGCCTACGTTTCCAAAACGCCGGGACGAACCCAACACATCAATTTCTTCGAATTGAGCAACGGCAGCTTCATGGTCGATTTGCCGGGTTACGGCTATGCACAAGTTCCCGAAGCCATCCGCACGCATTGGGTCAAACTCTTGGGCGACTACCTCCAACAACGGCGCCAGCTCATCGGCTTGGTGTTGATTATGGATGCGCGCCACCCATTGAAAGAGCTGGATTTGAGGATGCTGGACTTTTTCCACATCACCGGCCGTCCTGTGCATATTTTGTTGTCGAAAGCCGACAAGCTGTCGAAAAACGAGCAAATCAAAACTTTAGGCGCAGTCAAAAAATCGCTTAAGCCCTATATGACCCGTCAAAGCATCAGCGTACAACTGTTTTCCAGCCTTAAAAAGCAAGGCATCGAAGAAGTCAACCAAGTCGTCGGAGCATGGTTTGCTACGCATCAAGAAGAAATGGACAACTTGAATATCGGAAATCCGGAAAATTCCGAGTCATTGTAATCGGTCGTAGTATTATCTGCATTGACGGGACGCAAATCCGTTTATTGTCTTGCAGGGTGAGGGAACAAAATCGTCTTACTGCCGTGTATGTTGCTTTAAAATAGATAAATCCGAAAAGGTCGTCTGAAAATGTTGGATCATGTTTCAGACGACCTTGTTGTTTTTATAGTGGATTAACTTTAAATCAGGACAAGGCGACGAAGCCGCAGACAGTACAGATAGTACGGAACCGATTCACTTGGTGCTTCAGCACCTTAGAGAATCGTTCTCTTTAAGCTAAGGCGAGGCAACGCCGTACTGGTTTAAAGTTAATCCACTATACAATTCGTTTGATTGATGGGGTGAGGTAATTTGAAATCAAGGGGTAGGGGATAAGTTTGATGAGCAGTGCAGATGACATGAAACTGGTTTTTTTAGCATTTGGGGAAACTCTCCGCTTTAGGCTCGGATGAGGCAATGCTGTATCGGTTTAAAGTGAATTTTTCTATCTTGTTCACATGGCAATGAATTGAGATTGTGCTGCCCATATATAAAAAGGTCGTCTGAAATTCCTGATTCGGGTTTCAGACGACCTTTTGACCGGTGTAATTAGAACAGTGAGTCTAATTGTCGATTGTTAACATTGCTTGGCTGTACCGGCGTTTCTTGCAAATCACCGCGACCGCGGTCTCCGCCATCCCGATCGCTATCAGGCGTTGCGGCAGTGTTGGCATTTGCCGGGCGTTGTTGTCGGGAAGGTTGTTGTGCAGGGCGTGGAACGGTACCGCTATTGTCCAGAGTGATATCGGAGCTGGTGGTCATACGTTCTTTCATATAGTATTCGCCGCCGCTGTTCACGATACCTGCCGGTGCTTTCATGCCTTTGTTTTCTACGCCTTTGAGCGCGAAGCGCATGTAATCGACCCAGACTGGAACGGCAATCGTGCCGCCGTAACCTGCGCGGCCCATGCTGCGCGGTTTGTCGAAGCCGATGTATACGGCAGTGACAATACTTGGGTTGAAGCCGACGAACCATGCATCTTTATTGTCGTTCGTCGTACCGGTTTTACCGGCGATATCGGAACGGCCAAGTGCGGAGGCGCCTCGTGCAGTACCGACACGGACAACGTCCTGCATGATTTTGTACATGATGTATGCGTTACGCGGGTCGATGGCTTGAGGAGCGTTTTCGCCTGCAACAAGAGGTTGCATTTGTGCTTTCAGACGACCTTCGCTGTCATAAATCTTGTCGATGACGTATGCGGAAATTTTGTAACCGCCATTGGCAAAGACGCTATATGCTTCAGCGACACGCAATGGCGTTGTTTCACCGGTACCAAGTGCCATAGACAGGCTGGCAGGGATTTCGGACGGTTTGAAGCCGAAACGTTGGATGTATTGTTGCGCGTATCCGATACCGATGGACATCAAGATTCGGATGGAAACCATGTTTTTAGAGGCAGTCAATGCTTGGCGCAGAGTGATATAGCCTGCATAACGGCCGTCTGAGTTTTTAGGATTCCAAGCAGAACCATTGGCACCTTTACCCGGCAGGGAGAGTGGTGCGTCATTAATCATGGTGGATGCTGTCATGCCTTTGGCGAGTGCCGCAGAGTATACGAAAGGCTTAAAGGTAGAACCTGGTTGGCGCATGGCTTGGGTAGCTCGGTTAAATGTCTTGCTGTGGAAGTCATAACCGCCGACCAATGCACGCACGGCACCTGTTTTCGCGTCTAATGAAACCAGAGCGCCTTGTAGCAGAGGTTCTTGAACGACAGACCAATTGTTGCCGCCACCTTTGACACGGATGACGGAACCGCGACGAATACGGTCGTCTCCCATTTTTTCGTTGTTGACTGCACGGGCTGCAAAGCCGAGTGCGTAGCTGTTCAGATTGAATCTTTTTCCGCTAGGCAGTTGAATTAGAACTCCTTTTTTGGAGGCCTCCAAGACAACGGCAGGAACCATTTTGTCAACCGTATATAAAGTAGAAAGATATTGGCTGATCGTTTCTTCTACGTCATCAGTTTTGCTGAGGTCGATGTAGTTCTCTGCGCCGCGATAACTGCTGCCTCTGTCGAAATTACGCAACGCTTTTCTAAGGGCTTCAGTAGCAACACGTTGGTTGGCGGTATTGACGGTTGTGTAGACCTTAAAGCCTTGGGTGTATGCGTCCTCGCCATATTTTTCATACAACTCTTGGCGTGCCATTTCAGCAACATACAAAGCGTTTTGGTCGATGTTTTGCACAAAACGTTCATAATGCAGCTCTTCTTTCAAAGCTTGATCGCGTTGTTGTGCAGTAATCATATTTTCTTCCTGCATATTCCGCAGGATGTAGGCTTGGCGCTGTTTGGCGCGCTCGGGGTTAACGATGGGGTTATACGCTGAAGGCGCTTTAGGTAGGCCTGCCAGCATGGATGCTTCAGCCAAAGTCAAATCCTTCACATTTTTGTTGAAATAGATTTGAGCGGCAGAGGCAAAACCGTATGCCCGTTGACCCAAATAGATTTGGTTGAAATACAGTTCTAAAATCTGATCCTTACTAAGCGTCTGCTCGATTTTATAGGCCAATAGGGCTTCATTGAATTTGCGGGTAAATGTACGCTCGTTACTCAAGTAGAAGTTCTTTGCTACCTGTTGAGTAATGGTACTGGCACCTGATTGCAAACCGCCGGCGACTACGTTGCCGATAGCGGCACGGGCAATGCCTACTACGTCTACGCCCCAGTGCTCATAGAAACGTTTATCTTCTGCGGCAATAACAGCGTCTTTCAAAACCTTTGGAAAATCTCCAATTTTTGTAAACTCCCGGCGCTGTTCACCGTAAACCCCAATAATCTGACCGTCGGCAGAATATACTGTGAGGGGCATTTTGGGTTGGTAGTGTTGTAAAGAATCAAGAGCAGGCAACTTGGGGTATGTGACCAAAATCGCAATAGCGAGCAAGCCGACACCGAAGAGTGCCAATCCTAATATCAAACCAAGACAGGTCGTTATAATCTTTTTAATCATGACTAAGTAATAATTTTTGCCATCACTGGCATTAAATAAAGTAAAATAGAAACCGATTTCTGTGAAACACAGTATTTACTGTGCAAAGAAAAAGAAATCCTTTACGGATATCGAAACAGTTACTCACTCCTAACAATACAGGGAAATTATATGATTAGCTTATCAAAAAGCCCTAAAAGCAAAACCAGCAAGGCAAGTAAAGCTTCCGGAGGGTTAAGCAACCGAGCCGCTATCGGCATCGACATCAGCCAGCATGCCATTAAGATGGTTCAGCTGACAGGCCGTAGTTTAAACCAAATTCAGCTGGAAAAATACGTTATTACCAAATTACCTAAAAATATTGTAAAAGGTAACAAAATCCAAGATTACGACCAACTTGTCACCTATTTGCAACATACTTATACGCAATTGCGCAGTTCTTGTAAGAACTTTGTTGCAGCTGTACCACAAAGCTTGGCAACAATAGAGAACATAACTTACAACCCTCGCGATACCGAACTTGATTTGGACGAGTTTGCTGAATCTGAAATTTCAGCAATCGGTCCTATTGATGAAATGAGTTATGACTATCAGGTGACCGGTGTATCCGTTTCCCCGGCGGGGCAGCAGATTACAACCGTAGCAGCTAGAAAAGACGATATTGAGCCTGTTATTGAAATGTTTGAAAATGCAGGGCTTGATCTGTCTGCCTTAGATTTGGATCTTTTGGCTCAGAGAAATGCCTATGCTTTTTGGATTAATAATCATGCACCTGAATTGACTAATGAAAAAGTTGCTGTATTTGGCATTCATGCTACCCAAATGTACGCATTGGTGATGCAAAACGGACAGATTTTGTATAAACAAGAGACTCCTGTCAGTACGGAACAGTTGAATCAACTGATTCAGCGTACTTATCAAGTGACAGAAGAAAAAGCGGCGCAGATGATAGCTTCATCCAGCAAACCATCTGATTATCAGACCCAAGTCGCAGATCGCTTTAACGTTCAGGTAGCGCAAGAAATCCAACGTGTATTGCAGTTTTACTACACTACACAGACAACAGAGACCTTCTCAAACATTAAACATATTTTATTAACTGGGTTTGCATCGCAACAGGCTGGATTGGCAGAAAGTATTTTTTCTCAAACCAATACTGCGACACAGTGTATTCACCCGGTTTTATATGCTGAACGAAACAATAAAATTGATTTGCCGCAGCTGCAAATTGATGCACCGTCTTTAACATTAGCATTCGGATTAGCATTAAGGGGACTGTAATATGATCGAATTTGTTAAAATTAACCTTCTTCCTTATAGGGAAGAAATCAAACAGCGCAAAAAGCAACAATTTAAAGTATTAATGCTTTCGGCGTTATTGATAGGTGCAGGTCTGCTTGTGTTGACATATTTGACAATTAATAATGCAATCAGCAGGCAGGAAGACCGTAATGCCCTTCTAGGGAAGGAAATTGAAAAGCTGGATAAAGCTTTGGGAGAAATTCTAAAACTGCAACAAGAAAAAGAAAATTTCCTATCAAAAAAACAAAAAGTAGAAGAGTTACAGGAAAAACGTTCACAGGCTGCCTATATCGTCGACAGCTTAAATGTAGTTACTCCCGATAACTCTTATCTGACAGCGTTGGAAGCAGAAAGTTCGACATCTTACAAAATTACGGGTCGAGCAAGTAGTGATAATAAGATCGCAATGTTTATGCGTTCTTTACCAAGTACCGGGGTTTTTGCTCAACCAGAACTTTTGAGTATTAAGAAAATTGATAATTATCAAGAATTTACTCTGAAGGTTTTGTTGAATAATTCAGGTCATCCATCAGTACCCGTACAAAATCCAGCCGCGAACACGACTGAAACTGGCGAACAGAAGCAAGAGGTAAAATAAATGTCTGTAAGTAAAGCAAAAAATATTGATATCCAAAACCTCTATTTGTTAAATATGCCTGCTAAGTTATTTATCGCAGGGTTGGCAATAGCGGGGGTCTTGGCAATAGGATATGTTGGTATTTTCAAAGAGCAACTCGAAACACTTTCTACGCAGGAAGCTAAAGAAGCCGAACTAAAGGAAACATATACGAAAAAAAGTATTGAGGCTGTTAATTTGCATAACCTTCAGGAGGAATTGGCATCTATCCGTTCAGCTTTTGATGTTTTGTTGAAACAACTGCCGACAGATGCTGAAATTCCTAATTTAATCCAAGAATTGCATCAGGCTGGATCCGCTAATGGTTTGCGTTTGGATAGTGTTGTGCCTCAAGCTCCGGTTAATGATGGTCCAATTCAAAAGTTACCCTATGAAATTTCCATTACGGGTAAGCATAATCAGATTAGCCAGTTTGCTCGTGATGTCGGAGGTTTATCGCGAATCATTACTTTGGAATCTCTGAAGCTCTCCCAAGCAGCAGACGGAAAAAGTGGTAAAGAGGGCAAAAGTGATATTTTGACACTGAGTGCCACTGCAACAACTTATAAGGCTCGTCCTGCAGAAGAAGTTGCTGCCGAGCTTGCAGCCAAACAGAAGGAGGCACAGGCTAACGGAAGTGATGCGCAGAATGGTGCTGAAGTTGACAATAAATAAAAGTTATTAGGGAAATCATGAAAAATACTATCTTACTCGTAGGTGTTTTGTCTTTAGCAGCATGTTCCCCCACTCATGATGATTTAAATATGTGGATAAAACAGACGCAAGATGAAGCTAAAGTTAAGGTTACTCCATTTCAAGCACCGACGATTACTCCGCCAGTTGCATATACTCCTCCAGCATATAATGGGTTGAATGCGTTTGACTATCGACGTTTGGAAAATGCACCCAAGGGGAATAATGCTCCTAATTTGAATCGTCAGAAAGAGACATTGGAAGCATTTAGTTTGGAAAATATGCGTTATGTCGGTATTCTGCGTGGTAATAATAAGACATCTGGCTTTATCGATGTAAATGGACATGTTTATACCGTTATGCCGGGCAACTATATCGGTCAGAATTACGGTAAAATCCAAACGATTACTGAGGATAAAATTACTTTGACTGAATTAATAGAAGACAGTTCTGGTAACTGGATATATCGAAAGGCTGAATTGCCGTTAAGTACACAGTCAGATGAAGGTTCAAGTGGTGCTTCGACAGCTGAATCTCGAAGCGAATCTGCCGCAATTCCAAATTAATTAAGGGGTCTCACTTTATGAAAACTAAGCACATGACAAAATTTTTTGCCAGTATTGGCGTAGCCATGGCTGTGCAAACTGCTTTTGCAGGTAATATTACTGATATTAATGTATCTACTCTTCCTGATAGTCAAAAAATTATCAAAATCCGTTTTGATCGTGATGTAACCAGTCCGAGCGGTTTTGTTACTTCGGCTCCAGCTAGAATTGCACTTGATTTTGCTAACACTACTATTCGATTGCCTCAATCAGTATTGGAGTATGCTGACCCGTTATTAAATCAGATTACGGCGGCACAAAATAATGACCGTTCCCGTATTGTGTTGGGTTTGAATAAAACTGCCCAATATAATACTGAAATTCATGGTAATGAAGTTTGGGTTTTTGTTAGCGAGTCAGCTGACCGAAATTCTGCAATGTCTGTATCAAATAATAAACCTTCTATGCAGGATTCTGTTCCGTCAGAAAAAGCAAAGCAAGTCGCTAATTCCGCTAATATCGACTTCCGTAAAGGATCGCGCAATTCAGGTATTGTTGAATTAAGCGTTCCGGCTTTTACTGGACAGCCTGATATTAAACAACAGCGTGATCGTGTCATCATTACATTGAAAAACTATCCGTTGCCAACACAAGCACAACGTAGTTTGGATGTAGGTGATTTCAATACACCTGTAAAAAATATAACTTTAAAACGAATCGGTAATGATACTCAGCTGATCATTCGAAATAGTTCAAACTGGGAAGTTCGTACTAAGCCGGCAGCAGGGCATTTTACTTTTGAAATTTTACCTAAAGCCGCTGATACGGAGTCACGTGGTTTGAATGGTGGTAATGCAAATAAATCTTTCAATGGTCGTAAAATTTCTCTAGATTTCCAAGATGTTGAAGTTCGTACTATTCTGCAGATTCTTGCAAAAGAGTCCGGCGTCAATATTGTGGCTAGCGATACGGTAAATGGTAAGATGACTTTATCCCTCAAGGATGTGCCTTGGGATCAGGCATTGGACTTGGTAATGCAAGCCCGTAATTTGGATATGCGTCGTCAAGGTAATATCATCAATATTGCTCCACGTGATGAATTGTTGGCGAAGGATAAGGCCTTCTTGCAAGCAGAAAAGGAAATTGCAGAGCTTGGTCCTTTGTATTCGCAAACCTTCCAATTGAAATATAAAAATGTAGAGGAGTTCCGCAAAATCCTTCGTTTGGAAGATAATGGAAGTAGCAATTCCAATGGTCGCAATACCTTGTTGAGCGGTCGAGGCAGTGCTTTGATTGACCCCGCAACGAATACCTTGATTGTTACAGATAATCGGAACGTCATCGAGAAATTCCGTAAATTGATTGATGAGTTGGATGTTCCTACACGTCAAGTTATGGTTGAAGCGCGTATCGTAGAAGCAAAAGATGGATTCTCACGCGATTTGGGCGTTAAGTTTGGTGCTGCTGGTGCAAGAGGAAGAAACTCTTGGGGCAATGATTGGTCAGCTGCTCAGAATAACCACAATACTAACGCCTCAGTATTCCGTGGAGAGTCTGCTTATCCAACTTGGTCTTTGCAGCCTAACGTAAGCTTACCTGCTACAGCAGCAACGAACAGTATCGCTTTAGTACGAGCCTTGTCATCTGGTGCATTAGGTTTGGAAATCTCTGCGTCTGAAGCAACAGGTAAGAGCAAAACCATTTCTAATCCGCGTGTTCTGACTCAGGATCGTCGAGAAGCTACGATTGAATCTGGTACTGAAATTCCTTACCAAGAAGCTTCTTCAAGTGGTGCAACTTCGGTTTCATTCAAAAAAGCAGTTTTGGGTCTGACAGTTACTCCTAATGTAACTCCAGATGGTCAAATTATTATGACCGTTAAGATCACTAAAGATACTCCGGTCGACTGTACTGTAGATTCTTTGATAACCAAGTGTATTCAGACTAAGAACTTGAATACTCAGGCTATGGTCGAAGATGGTGGCACTTTGATCGTTGGTGGTATCTATGAAGAGGACAATAGCGATACCATCAATAAAGTTCCATTGCTTGGTGATATTCCTGTAGTAGGAAACTTGTTTAAATCACGAGCCAAGAAAGAGGAACGACGTGAATTGTTGATTTTCATAACGCCTCGCATTATGGATGGCGTGGGTAGTAATTTGCGTTATTAAGTAAATGAGTTAAAAACGGGCAGATGTCTTTTTGATATCTGTCCGTTTTTTTATTTATTCGATTTGGGAATCGGGATTTGTGCGTCAAATATAATAGCCAAAGACTTTTAGAAGTCTGAAATTAAAAACAATTAGAATCAACGGATTAAAAATCGGAGTATGGTGTTTGCAGGCACGAGTTTGGAAGGGTGGCACAAATAATGCTGAGTATCGTATAAAATGCTTTTTATGGAAAAAATCAACGGTAATTTAATATTAATTGGCTTGATGGGTGCAGGGAAAACCACTTTGGGGCGGTATATTGCCCAAATGTTGGATCGTCCGTTTTATGATAGTGATCATGAGATTTGTACGGCATCAGGTGTCTCTATCCCCATCATCTTTGAGATGGAGGGTGAGCAAGGGTTTCGCAATCGAGAGACTGCTATGCTCAAGAAGCTGACTGCGATGAAGGATATTATTTTATCAACAGGAGGAGGGTCGGTTTTGCGTGATGAAAACAGGCAAAATATGCGACGAAATGGTACGGTCGTGTATCTTCATGCCTCGCCTGAAGTTCTGTTAGAACGGACCCGTTATGATAACAGTCGCCCTTTGTTGCAGGTAGAGAACCCGCTTGCTAAGTTGCAAGAGCTCTATAATGCCCGTGATCCTTTATATCGAAATACTGCGCACATTGTGATCGAGTCCGACAGCTGTGCAAAAACGGTGAAACGGTTGTTTGAGGCGTTAAATCGATAATAGATTTGTTATCGGTGAGTAACGATATAGGTTTTCAGACGACCCTAAATGAGAGCCGGCAACTAAAGATTAACAAGGAATCAAAATGCGTACCCTGACCGTCCAAACTCCCTCCCATCAGTATTCTATTTTTATCGGGAATCATCTTATTGAACAAGCTGATGTTTTATTAAAGCCATATTTAAGTAATAAGGTGGCCATTGTTACGAATGAGACGATTGCGCCCTTATATCTAGAATCTTTTCAGACGACCTTGGATAGATTAGGTATTTCCAGTTTCAGTATTATTCTGCCTGATGGGGAAGAATATAAAAATTGGCAAACGCTCAATCTTATTTTTGACGGTTTAATGCAAAATAGGGCGGAGCGCAAAACGACCTTGATCGCATTGGGAGGAGGGGTCATTGGCGATATGGTTGGTTTTGCGGCGGCAACTTATCAGCGTGGCGCCCCATTTATCCAAGTGCCAACTACATTGTTAAGTCAGGTCGATTCCTCAGTTGGCGGTAAGACAGCAATCAACCATCCGCTTGGGAAAAACATGATAGGCGCGTTTTATCAACCTAAGGCTGTACTGGCGGACTTATCTACGCTTAAAACGCTTCCGCAACGCGAATTATCTGCCGGTATGGCAGAGGTCATTAAATACGGCGCGCTTGGCGATATTGAGTTTTTTGAGTGGTTAGAGCAGCACATGACCGATTTAATGATGCAGGATCAGGAGAAACTTACGCAGGCTGTGTACCATTGTTGCAAAATGAAAGCTGAGATTGTGGCTCAAGATGAGACAGAACAAGGGATTCGTGCATGGTTGAATCTGGGGCATACTTTTGGTCATGCCATTGAAGCAGAAATGGGTTATGGCGTGTGGCTGCATGGAGAAGCAGTAGCCGCGGGATGCGTATTGGCAGGACGGTTATCCGAGAAACTGGGTAAAATTCATGAGGCAGATACGCTTCGTATTGCAGCATTGCTTGAGGCTGCAAAATTACCATCGGCACCGCCGAAGTTCGAATTTGAAAAATGGATAGAGCACATGAGTCATGATAAAAAAGTGAGTGGCGGCGTCATGCGCTTTATTGGTTTGGATCGTCTGGGTAAGGCAAACATTATGAAGGTTACAGATATGGAAATTTTGCGCCAAACCCTGAGTCCGTATCTATAACGGTCAAGTAAGTAATGTCTTTAGAATGCGTCCATAACTTCATATAAAACAAAACAAGTTAGCACTACGATATAAGAGGCTGCCAAGATAATTGCATCATGGCAGCCTCTTGAAAATAAGGGAAAGTGATGACGTTGTGAACAGAGAGGGGGTGTGAGGCCAATCTGTTTTTTGTATTTGGTACTTAGAAAATTGATTGCTTGGAATATGTGTCGTGTTGTTAATCTATGATAGAGTCAATAAATACAAAAAAAGACCTTGTTTAAAACAAGGTCTTTTTTATCTGGTGGAGGTAAGCGGGATCGAACCGCTGACCTCTTGCATGCCATGCAAGCGCTCTACCAACTGAGCTATACCCCCGAAATTTGGTGGCGAATCAGGGATTCGAACCCCGGACACAAGGATTATGATTCCTCTGCTCTAACCGACTGAGCTAATTCGCCGTTTCGTGAAGTCGCTATTATATGTTGTTTTGAGTTTTTGGCAAGTTTTATTTTGTACTTTATGTTTTGTTTTTGTTTTTTAATGGAATAAAACATGGATGAGGTCGTCTGAAACTGTGTTTCAGACGACCTGTGTGTTTGGAGGATGGTTTGAGGTGGGGGATTTCAAAGTTTGTGGCAGATGTCGCCGAAGCGGAAACCTGTCCAGTCGATATCGATGTTTTTGCCAAAGGCGATGACTTTGAAGAGTTCGCCCATTTCGTGCTGGTCGGTCAGTTTTTGTACGGAGGTACTGGTACTGAGGTAGTCTGCCGTACCTGGCGGGGCGGTTTGTGCCAACAGGTCGGTAATGCCTAGGTTGAATAGGAAATGAGACTGGGACAGGTAGCCGATGAGGTCTAGTCCGCCGTCGGTGCCTGCTTGGGCAATATCGGTAAAGTTGACGTGTGCGGTCAGATCAGTCAGACCGATATGGAAAAACGGGTCGTGAACGGTGTGGTGGCGGTAGTGGGCGATGAGCGTGCCTTCGTCGCGTTGCGGGTGGTAATACTGGGCGGCGTCAAAACCGTAGTCGATAAATATCATGCCGCCACGCCTGATTTTCTGCGCAAGGGTGAGAATAAAGGCGTATTGGGCGGGGTGTAGCTCGCTGGTGTAGGGGTGTTCGGTTTCGGGAAAATAGGTGGCGGCTAAACGCAGGAGGTTGGGTTGTTTCAAAGGTTGCGGGCTTTGTTCAAGCTGTCCGTCGGGGTTAACGGAGACGCCGATGTGTTGAAAGGTGTTTTGAGTGCGGCGGATGGTTTCGACAGGCATGGCATCGAGGACTTCGTTGCCGATGATGATGCCGTCGAAGGATTCAGGCAGTTTGGTCAGGTGGATGACTTTTTGTGCCAGTTGTGGGGTGGTGTGTTCGGCGATGAATTGGCGTTGGCGTTCGGCAAGCTCTGATGAGAGTTCGATGATGTAGTAATGCTTTAGGTCGTCTGAAAGGCTTTTCAATAAGGTGGCGGCGAGATGTCCCGTACCTGCGCCGAATTCGTAGATGTTGCCGGCGGTTTGCGGGAGTAGTTCGGTAAGTTGTCGGGCGAGGGTTTGTCCGAATAATGGGGTGAGGGTGGGGGCGGTGATGAAATCGCCGTCTGTGCCGATTTTGTGGCTGCCTCCGGTGTAGTAGCCGTATTCGGGTGTGTAGAGTGCAAGCTCCATAAATCGTGAGAAAGGAATCCAGTTATTTTGGGCTTTTATTTCCTGTTTGATGATTTCAAATAGTTTGGAACTTGAGGCTTGCGCGGCAGGGGAGGGGAGGGGGAGGTGTGCCTTCATAATTGTTAGATAATGTAAAATTTATGAATTTATTTGTCTATTATAACGTGAACGGAAAAGGGGCGTTTTTTCATTTTTTTATACCATATATTGTGTCTAAATAATATTTTCAATACTACATATTGTGTTTTTAAAAACCAAATCGGGTAAAATGGGTGGTTCGGCTTGTTTGCTTGTTTGGTTAAAATACTGTTTTTTAATGATTTTGTTGTTGCATATGTACTGGGATTTTAGAGTAAGGCGATTTGACCGAGGCGTTAAAATTTTTTATAGTGTGGGCTAGTGGGGCGATGTGGGTAAAAGTGTCTGCATTGCCCAAAAAATTCCGATTTAAACCGATAGGACGAAATTGTGTTTGGTGGCGCTCACGAATTGAGTATTGACAGCAAAGGGCGGTTGGCGATTCCTGCCAAGTTCCGCGATATTTTGCTGCGCCATTATACGCCGTCGATTGTGGTTACTTTGGATTCCCGTCAAAAATTGCTGATGTATCCGGAGGCTGAATGGGCAAAGGTTGCCGAGCAGCTTTTGCACCTGAAAACGGCAGGAAATCCGATGTTGCAGCGTTATCAAAATCTGCTGCTGCACAATGCGGATACGCTGGAATGGGATAGCGCCGGCCGCGTACTGATTCCTGCCAATCTGCGCAAACGGGTGGATTTTGAAAAAGACGTTACCTTGGTCGGTCGCGCCAACCGTTTGGAATTGTGGGGGCGTGATCAATGGGAAGCTGAAATGACTCAGGCTTTGGATGATGATCCTGAAGAGTTGGCATTCCAATTAAGTCAGACGGATTTGCAATTGTGAGTAATGCTGAATATCAACATATCACTGTTTTGTTAAATGAGGCGGTTGATGCTCTGGCGGTTCGTGAAGACGGTATTTATGTAGATGGGACGTTCGGCAGGGGAGGGCACTCCCGATTGATTTTGTCCCGTCTGGGCAGCCAAGGGCGTCTGATTGTGTTTGATAAAGACCCGCAAGCGATTGAGGCGGCGCAAAAGCTGGCCGAGCAGGATGGGCGCGTTACGGTAGTCCATGACGGGTTTTCCAGTTTTCAGACGACCCTGGATAAGCTGGGTATTGAAGAAATAGATGGTGCGTTGTTTGATTTGGGGATTTCGTCCCCGCAGATAGATGATGGCGCACGGGGTTTCAGTTTCCGTTTTGATGCACCTTTGGATATGCGCATGGATCCGACGCGGGGAATGTCCGCTGCAGAATGGATTGCAACAGCATCAGAACAGGATTTGCACGAGGTTATCAAGAATTATGGTGAAGAGCGGTTTAGTCGCCAGATTGCGCGCGCCATTGTTGCGCAACGGACAGAAAGTCCGATCGATACAACCCGCAAGCTGGCGCAGCTCGTGGCGCAAAACGTCCGTACTCGTGAGCGGGGGCAAGACCCTGCGACGCGCACCTTCCAGGCAGTTCGCATCTTTATTAACCGCGAGCTCGAAGAGGTAGAGGCGGTTCTGCCGCAAGTGATGGGTCGTCTGAAACAAGGCGGGCGTTTGGCGGTTATCGCGTTCCATTCGCTTGAAGACCGCATCGTGAAACAGTTTGTCAAAAAATATTCGCAACATCCTCCTTTGCCGCGCTGGGCGGCAGTAAAAGAAGCGGATTTGCCTCTGCCGCCGTTAAAGGCGGTGGGAAAGGCGATAAAGCCGGGTGTTGAGGAAACTGCCTCCAATCCGCGGGCGCGCAGCGCAGTTTTACGCGTGGCAGAGCGGACGGGCGGTGAGATTGCAGAATAAGCATTATGTGGGGCAGGTGTCCTCGGAACAAACAGATTGAGGTCGTCTGAAAATAATGAATAAATTAAATATCCTTTTGTTGGTCTTGGTATCGGTATCTGCTTTTGCGGTGGTCACTGTGCAAGACCAATCGCGTTTGCACTTCATCGCTTTGGATAAAGCGCAAAAGCAGGAAATCAAGCTTGATCAGGACTATGCACGCTTGAAATTGGATCAGGCGCGGCTGGCGAACCACAAGCTGATTAAGGTGGCGGCTGAGAAGCAACGCCTCAAACCGCCCGGCGCGGATAATACCGTGATGGTGGAACGAAAAAAATAATATAGCCGGCTTATCCGGCACTGCAAATTGGTGCCGTTAGATAAAGACACGGTTCGGGTGATTATGAATTGAGATGTTAAGATGTTGATTAAAAACGAATATAAACCGAGCATGCTGCCCAAGACAGCCAAAGCTAAAAAACCCATCACCAGTGATGGGCGGATTTCTTTGGTGTTGTGGCTGATTGCGGCTGCGTTTGTCGGACTGCTGGCTCGCGGCATCTATTTGCAAACCACGCAGCATGAATTTTTGAAAAATCAGGGCGATCAGCGTTTTGTCCGTACCCTGACTTTACCTGCGTCGCGCGGCATGATTACGGACCGTAACGGCGCGACTTTGGCGTTGAGCGCACCGACTGAATCCTTGTATGCCATGCCTTCCGGTATGGAAGAAATGCCGACTGCTGAACAGATGGCTAAGTTGGCGGCTATTGTTGAGCTGCCTGTTGAGGCGTTGCAGGAAAAATTGGCGAAAAAAGATAAAGATTTTATTTATCTGAAGCGCCAACTCAGTCAAGAAAAAGCGGAAGAAATTAAAGCTTTGGGCATTAAAGGCTTGGCATTCCAAAAAGAGCTGAAACGCCATTATCCGATGGGCAATCTGTTCGCACACGTTATCGGTTTCACCAATATCGACGGCAAAGGACAGGAAGGCTTGGAATTGTCGCGAGAAGACAGTCTGCATGGTGCGGACGGTGCGAAAGTGGTTTTGCGCGACAATAAAGGCAATATCGTCGATAGTTTGGATTCTCCGCGCAACAGCGATCCGAAAAACGGGCAGGACATGGTTTTGTCTTTGGATCAACGTATTCAAACGCTTGCCTATGATGAGCTGAATAAAGCAGTGGCTTATCACAAAGCCAAAGCAGGTACGGTTGTGGTATTGGATGCGCAAACCGGCGAAATCTTGGCTTTGGTCAACAGCCCTGCCTACGATCCGAACCAACCGGGCAGCGCCGATAGCGAACAGCGCCGCAATCGAGCCGTTACCGATATGATTGAGCCGGGTTCTGCCATGAAGCCGTTTACGATTGCCAAAGCATTGGATTCCGGCAAAGTCGGTGTGGCTGATCGTTTTAACACCATGCCTTATAAAATCGGTCCCGCTACCGTGCGCGATACCCATGTGTATCCTACTTTGGATGTGCGCGGCATTATGCAAAAATCTTCCAACGTCGGTACCAGCAAACTGTCTGCAAAATTCACACCTAAAGAAATGTATGATTTTTATCATGATTTGGGTGTGGGCGTGCGGATGCACTCCGGTTTCCCCGGTGAGACGGCCGGTCTTTTGAGAAGCTGGCGCAGATGGCAGCCGATTGAACAGGCAACCATGTCTTTCGGTTACGGCTTGCAATTGAGTCTGCTGCAATTGGCGCGTGCTTATACCATGTTGACACACGACGGCGAATTGTTGCCGGTCAGCTTTGAGAAACAGGCGGTTGCGCCAAAAGGCAAACGCGTCATTAAAGCTTCGACCGCGCGTGAAGTGCGTGATTTGATGGTTTCTGTAACCGAGCCCGGTGGTACGGGTACGGCGGGTGCGGTAGATGGTTTCGACGTCGGCGCGAAAACCGGTACAGCGCGTAAGTTGGTCAACGGACGTTACGTTGATAACAAACACGTCGCAACTTTCATCGGTTTTGCTCCTGCCAAAAATCCCCGTGTGATTGTGGCGGTAACCATCGACGAACCGACTGCAAACGGTTACTACGGCGGCGTAGTGGCAGGTCCGGTCTTCAAACAAGTCATGGGTGGCAGCCTGAATATCTTGGGCGTTTCCCCCACCAAGCCTCTGACCAATGTTGCAGCCGTCAAAACACCGTCTTAATCCGAGTATCAACGAGATTATTTTATGTTCAGCAAGTTAACCCCTTTAGCTGAAACCAACATTCCGCCTCTGCTGTGTGCAAACGCAGCAGGGCGTTTGTTGCATTCAGACAGCCGTCAAATTAAACAAGGTGATATTTTCGTTGCCTGTCAGGGCGAATATACGGACGGCCGCAGTTATATCCCCGCAGCCATTGCCAACGGCGCGGCTTTTGTTTTTTGGGACGACGACGACAAATTTGCGTGGAATCCCGAATGGAAAGTCCCCAATCAAGGCATCAAAGATTTGAAACACCGTGCCGGCATGTTGGCGGCGCAAGTTTACGGCAACGTTTCAGACGACCTCAAAGTCTGGGGCGTAACCGGCACCAACGGCAAAACCTCCATCACACAATGGCTGGCACAAGCCGCCGATTTATTGGGCGAAAAAACCGCCATTATCGGCACGGTCGGCAACGGCTTTTGGGGCACATTGGAAGAAACCACACATACCACCCCCGCCCCCGTCGATGTCCAAACCCTGCTCTACCGTTTCCGTCAACAGGGCGCAACAGCCGCCGCGATGGAAGTCTCCAGCCACGGCCTTGACCAATCGCGCGTCAACGGCGTGCCATTCCGCAGCGCAATCTTTACCAATCTCACCCGAGACCACCTCGACTACCACGGCACGATGGAAGCCTACGGCGCCATCAAGTCACGCCTATTTTACTGGCACGGCTTGAAACACGCCGTCATCAACGTGGATGACGAATATGGCGCAGAACTCGCAGGTCGTCTGAAAAAAGACTGCCCCGATTTGATCGTTTACGGCTACGGCTTCAGCGAACACGCTGACATCCGCATTGTTCATTTCACTGCCTCTTCAGACGGCATGGAAGCCGTATTCCAAACCCCGTGGGGCGAAGGCCGCTGCCGCACCCGCCTGCTCGGACGGTTCAACGCGCAAAACCTTGCCGCCTGCATCGCCTTGCTTTGTGCCAACGGTTATCCGCTTGATAAAGTATTGGATGTGCTGGCAAAAATCCGTCCCGCCTCAGGCCGTATGGACTGCATCATGAACAACGGCAAGCCCTTGGTCGTCGTCGATTACGCCCATACACCTGACGCATTGGAAAAAGCACTCTCCACCTTGCAGGAAATCAAACCACAGGGTGCGGCTTTGTGGTGCGTATTCGGCTGCGGCGGCAACCGCGACCGCGGCAAACGTCCGCTGATGGGCGCAGCAGCCGTACAGGGTGCGGATAAAGTCGTCGTAACCAGCGACAATCCGCGCTTGGAAAATCCGCAAGACATCATCAACGACATCCTGCCTGCCGTGCCCGCGCCCGAATGCGTCGAAGCCGACCGCGCCGCAGCTATCCGTTACGCAGTCGAACGCGCCGTCGTAAACGACATCATTCTGATTGCCGGTAAAGGACATGAAAACTATCAGGATGTACAAGGCGTGAAGCACCATTTTTCTGATTTTGAAATCGCAGAAAAAGCATTGGCAGAACTCAGGTAAAAATATTTTCCAGATAATTCCTTAAGGCCATTGGCAAATAGGAAATTACACATTACTCCATCTCACTTTTAATAGGCAAAAATATGCAACGTTATACTCCTTTATTCAATGTCTTGCTTGCGGCCGTCCCTTATTTAACCCGTGAAGATTTACCCAAAGCTCCTCCGGCTGAAAATGAGGATTTGGTATGTCATTGGTTATTTAGGCATTTAGGTTGGTATCACGAATCAGGTGAATGGCATTATGCTGATCATCAATTTATGGAGTATATGGAGTGGAAAGAACCGCATTTAAAATTAGGGAAGTTTTATCCTATACAAAAGCTAGGCATTGAAATAGATGCGACAGGAATTGATGACGAAGTATGCAAACGTACATTAGCAGAATTTTGCGCTCACGAAGGTATTCCCGTGCCGGATGATCAAGGTGAATTGGAAGATCTTTTTGAGAGTGAAGAGATGGAAATGTTTGCAATGTTCAATGATAGTAACTATGTCTTAGAGGCTTACGATGCATTACTTAAGCCTCATGGGCTTCGGCTAATAGACATTGGTTATGCTGAAAATGCCTTCCTACTGATGGTCAAAGATGATGATGAGGCAGTGGGAAATGTAGAGCAGGCACTGATCGATTTAGGATATGTCGATATTGAAGAGTAATTTTTGAGTGTATACAGACAGAGTGGAGTCACCGTAGGGTAGAGAGGTTTTGCTGTACTTCGTATTAGACTTATCGATTCCACTATAAATTTGACAACAATGTAATCAATTTTCAGACGGCCCGGCAGCCTTAAGGTCGTCTGAAAACGTTTATCCCCCACAAAATAAAAGCAACACAACCCACGCATTACGGCACGTCAGCCATTAAACCCATCACAGTTGTTTCAGACGACCCTGATTTGGAATTTTAAAGGTCGTCTGAAAAACGAGGAGACCGATTTGATGCTGAAAATGCCGACAAAAACCCTTTTAATCAGTGCAGTCATGATTTTATTTGCAGGCTGTACCACCAAACAACTGCCGCGCCCGAACGCCGAAATTGCCGAACTGAGGGCGAAAGAACCGCCGGCGGCGCAAAGCCTGCCCAATCCTGTTAAAGGCAAGCGTTTTGACGATACTTGGGGCGCGGCGCGCAGCCAGGGGCGCAGGCATGAAGGCGTGGATATTTTCGCTAAGAAAAACACGCCGATACGCAGTACGACGCCCGGTATTGTCACCAAAATCGGGCGCAACCGATTGGGTGGCAAAGTCATCGGCATCCAAGGGCCGGGTGCATGGCATTACTATGCCCACCTCAACAAATTCGCCAGCATCCGCCTGTATGAACGCGTGAAAGAAGGACAGGTCATCGGCTATGTCGGCAAAACCGGCAACGCCAAAACCACGCCGGCCCATTTGCATTACGGCGTGTATCTGCCAAGCGGTGCGATTAATCCGTATCCGTTGATTAATCAGGACAAATAGGTCGTCTGAAAAAAGAGTGAAGCAATGAACGCAAAAAAATTGGTCAAGGCAACGAACATCATCGGTATGGTAGCAGTGACACTGCTGGTGTACTGGGTGTTCGCGTTGATATTGATCCAAGTCTTCGGACTCAAGGTGTTCCGTGAACACATTACAGAAATTTTCCTGATGAGTATTTTGGGGATTTTGGCTGTGATGGGTGGTACGTTGATGTTGAACATCATGTTGAATCTGACCCGTATTGCCGAGCGCGGGCAGGAAGAAGAAGTCCGTGGCGGTAGGAAAACCGTATATCTGCTGTTGGCGGTATTTCCTATTTTGGCTGCGTTGCTGTTCGGCGGCAATTACCTGACTATTCGGCAAAAACGCGACATCTTAACCCAATCGTCGGAGCGCATCGTCAAAGACAATCCTGCTCAAATAGATGCCTTGACAGATTACCGTTTCGACTTGGCGTATATTAAAAAATCGTCAGAAATCCTTGATTTGATGGCTAAAGACGATTTGTCGTTCAAATCTGCCATGATTATCGTGCCGGATAAGATCGACAACAAACCGGTTTATCTGGCTTTTTCAGCCGATTCCCGCCTTAACGTAGGTGGCGAAGCTGTACCTGCCGCCAGTCAAAATGAAGCTGTACCTGCCGCAAATCAAAATGTAGAAGGTAATGATAATTTTGTCATGGATCGAAATGGTGAGAAAGTGATGGTCAAGAAAATGGACTATGTCTATTCTCCGAATTTGAAGGAGCGCGAATACCTGCAAAAAGTATTTGCCGGACAAACTCAGGAAATGCGCTATGAAGCGGAAGACGGTCATTACAGCCTCTGCCATCCTTACCGTAAAAACGGTAAAACCATCGTATTGTGTTTCTCCGATTATCAGGAGTACGGAAAAATCGGTAGCTGAGTGTGGGTAGGTCGTCTGAAAAATGAAAATAACGAATTGGTTTTCAAGTAAATTTCCCGATTATAAGAAACTGCCTAAAAGCGGCAAGTTTTTAGCATGGCTGACTTTGGTGCAGGGCATAGCTTGGCTGGTATTGGCGATAATTCAGCTTTGGTTTGGACTGACAAACGACCTAGGCATAATATGGTTGGTTTTGCTGTTTTGGGGTTTCGTGGGTACTTGGGGAGTGTTGGCGTTGTCTGCTGCATGGAATGCGTTTAAATTCCGCGCGGTAGGTTTCCGTAGAATGATATACGTTTTTGCTCCATGCGTATTTCAGATAGCTTTTGCCAGTAGTATATTTTCTTTTTCTTTTTATTTGGACAGTGTGCTAAAGCTGCAATTTCATTTCTCTGCTAACCATTTTGCTTTAGGCGTAAACTTTGCCGCTATTATTTTTATCGTGTTGGCAGTGCGCAACCTCCACTATTTTAAAACGATTCCGCAAAATGAAAATGTGGATCCAAGCGCAGAGCCTCTCGAACAAGGACAAGATGTACAACCATGAAACCACTAGACCTAAATTTCATCTGCCAAACCCTCAACCTTCCGACGCCGTCTGAAAACAAACCCGTTTCGCGCATCGTAACTGACAGCCGTGATATCCGCGCGGGCGATGTGTTTTTTGCTTTGGCGGGCGAGCGGTTTGACGCGCATGATTTTGTTGAAGACGTATTGGCTGCGGGTGCGGCGGCGGTTGTGGTTTCGCGTGAAGATTGCGCTGCAATGGACGTCGCGTTGAAAGTTGATGACACGCTTGCCGCGTTGCAAACGCTGGCGAAGGCGTGGCGCGATAATGTGAACCCGTTTGTGTTCGGCATTACTGGTTCGGGCGGCAAGACGACGGTGAAGGAAATGTTGGCTGCGGTATTGCGCCGCCGTTTCGGCGATGATGCCGTGTTGGCGACGGCGGGCAACTTCAACAACCATATCGGCCTTCCGCTGACTTTGTTGAAATTAAACGAAAAACACCGCTATGCCGTGATTGAAATGGGCATGAACCATTTTGGCGAACTGGCGGTTTTGACGCAAATCGCCAAACCCGATGCCGCTTTGGTCAACAACGCCCTGCGCGCCCATGTCGGCTGCGGTTTTGACGGTACGCTCGATATTGCCAAGGCGAAAAGCGAGATTTATCAAGGTTTGGGCGAAGACGGATTGGCTTTGATTCCGTGCGAAGACGAACATGCCGCCGTGTTTCAGACGACCTCTCAAGGTCATAAGCAGCGGACTTTCGGCGTCGATAGCGGCGATGTCCATGCGGAAAATATCGTGCTGAAACCTTTGTCGTGCGAATTTGATTTGGTGTGCGGCAACGAGCGCGCCGCCGTGGTACTTCCTGTTCCCGGCTGTCACAATGTTCACAATGCCGCCGCTGCCGCTGCGTTGGCTTTGGCGACAGGTTTGAGTTTGAACGATGTGGCGGAAGGTTTGAAAGGCTTCAGCAACATCAAAGGTCGTCTGAACGTCAAAGCTGGCATCAAAGGCGCGACCCTGATTGACGATACGTACAATGCGAACCCCGACAGCATGAAAGCTGCGATTGACGTGTTGGCGCGTATGTCTGCGCCGCGTATTTTTGTGATGGGTGATATGGGCGAACTGGGCGAGGACGAAGCCGCCGCCATGCACGCCGAAGTCGGCGCGTACGCCCGCGACCAAGGCATCGAAGCGGCTTATTTTGTCGGCGACAACAGCGTCGAAGCGGCAGAAACGTTTGGCGCGGACGGTTTGTGGTTTGCCGCCAAAGACCCGTTGATTCAAGTGTTGAGCCACGATTTGCCCGAACGCGCCACCGTGTTGGTGAAAGGTTCGCGCTTTATGAAAATGGAAGAAGTGGTCGAGGCATTGACGGATAAAGAGGTCGTCTGAAAATGAAAAGTCGCGGCTTTGTGAAAGCCTTATTGCTGATTGCCGCGCTGATTGGCGCGTTTTATGCCGGAATGCGGACGCAGGCCTATCTTTATGAAGACCTCTGTCTGGATTTAGGCGGCGGCAGGAATCCGGGAAATTATCCGATTTGCGTGATTGAGAAAGACACTAACGCAGCCGTCGCTCAATAACGCTGCCATCTCTCTAAACAACGGATAACGGGTTCGCTAGAAACCTGCATAGAGAGTGAACTTCAGCAGGCACTGACTGTCATAAGCAGCTTGATAATCAACAAAGGTCGTCTGAAACTTTTTCAGACGACCCCAAAACCAAACTTTAAAACGGGCGATAAGCCCAATGTAACAACAAAAACAAAAGGAAGCCCCATGTTTTTATGGCTTGCACATTTCAGTAACTGGTTGTCCGGTCTGAATGTCTTTCAATACACCACATTCCGCGCCGTCATGGCAGCCTTGACCGCCTTGGCGTTTTCCCTGCTGCTCGGTCCATGGACCATCCGCAAACTGACGCAGTTAAAAGTCGGGCAGGCAGTGCGCACCGACGGGCCGCAAACCCACCTCATCAAAAACGGCACGCCGACGATGGGCGGTTCGCTGATTCTGACCGCCATCACCGTATCCACGCTGTTGTGGGGCAACTGGGCAAACCCGTATATCTGGATTCTGCTGGCGGTATTGCTCGCTACCGGCGCACTCGGTTTTTACGACGACTGGCGCAAAGTCGTCTATAAAGACCCCAACGGTGTTTCCGCCAAATTCAAAATGGTGTGGCAGTCGAGTGTCGCCATTATTGCCGCGCTTGCCCTGTTTTTCCTTGCTGAAAACTCCTCCAACAACATCCTGATCGTTCCCTTCTTCAAACAAGTCGCCTTGCCGCTGGGCGTGGTCGGCTTCGTCGTCCTGACCTATCTGACCATCGTTGGCACTTCCAACGCCGTCAACCTGACCGACGGCCTTGACGGACTTGCCGCCTTCCCCGTGGTCCTCGTTGCCGCCGGCCTCGCCATCTTCGCCTACGCCAGCGGACACTCGCAATTCGCCCAATACCTGCAACTGCCTTATGTCGCAGGTGCGAACGAAGTCGTGATTTTCTGTACCGCCATGTGCGGCGCGTGTCTTGGATTTTTGTGGTTTAACGCCTATCCTGCGCAAGTTTTCATGGGCGACGTCGGCGCGCTGGCATTGGGTGCGGCACTCGGTACCGTTGCCGTCATCGTCCGTCAAGAGTTCGTCCTCGTCATCATGGGCGGTCTGTTCGTCGTCGAAGCCGTGTCCGTTATGCTTCAGGTCGGCTGGTATAAGAAAACCAAAAAACGCATCTTCCTGATGGCGCCTATCCACCACCACTACGAACAAAAAGGCTGGAAAGAAACCCAAGTCGTCGTCCGCTTTTGGATCATTACCATCGTCTTGGTGTTAATCGGATTGAGTACGCTGAAAATCCGCTAAGTTGCTTTCCTTTTTCCGACGTTCACATTTTCAGACGACCCGATGAGATTCATCGGGTCGTCTGAATTTTTGAGAGGGCAGGGCAGATGAATGATGGTCACACATCCCCCATGTCAGAGCGGTTGTGGCTAAAATCCGCCACATTCATTTTCAGACGACCCCTCGACATATCAAGCTGATATAATCCCCGCCAATCATATTTACACGGAGTCATCATGCAGTTCTCGGCATTCGGCGAAAAATTCACGCAACACAGCGGCATCCTGCAACTTATGGACGACCTCGGCGACGCGCTCAAAAGCGACAAGCCCGTCAACATGCTCGGCGGTGGCAATCCGGCGCGGATCGCCGAAGTCAACGCCGTGTTCGCCGACGTATTTTCCAAGCTGGCGGCGGAACACGCTGTCGAGAACATCGGCAACTACTCCAATCCCCAGGGCGATGCCGCGCTAATTGACGCGCTGACCGCCTTCCTCAACCGCGAATACGGCTGGAACCTGACCGCCGACAATATCGCGCTGACCAACGGTTCGCAGAACGCGTTTTTCTATCTTTTCAACC
>CAUVJL010000002.1:0-60119 GCA_963552075.1 uncultured Neisseria sp. | reverse complement strand
TACTGTCTGCGGCTTCGTCGCCTTGTCCTGATTTAAATTTAATCCACTATAGTAAAACACAGAATGGATGGATTCTGTGCTATTTCTATGGCTTGTGATATTCGGATTACGACCAGATTACAACGTGACATCCTGATCTATTTGCGCCACGCTTATCAAGCCATCAAGTGTTTGCTCATTTGCGGAACGCTGTTGTCCTCAAATTTAATCAGGCTGGCTTTCGCGTGATAACCCAATACTTTGGCAACAAGTCCGCTCATGGTTTTTCTCAACATGCGGTTGTAGCGTTCTGCTGAGCGATTGTAGGCGCGTCGCGCAGATACAACATCAGTTTCGGCGGCGTCCAGCATTTCAAGCTGGCTTTTCAGACCTTGATCTGGGCGTTGTTTCAGGCTTTTTTCTAAAACTTCTTGCAGGGCGCGGAGTGAGTTGTTCAAGCTTGCTTCCGCGTTGCACAAGCGCGAAAGGGATTCAGGTGAAAATGATTTGGATGCTTGGGTCAATACGGCTTCAGCATCGCCACATGAGGATAATAAATTGCTGTCAACATTGTCGTCTTCGCGCCCAAGGTAAATTTTTGAAGCATCCAAAACATGTCTGACTGCCTGATGGCGGCATGCTAGGGCGATACGGAGTGCAACAAAAGATTCTTGATAATCTCTTTTGCAACGGTCTAATTTTTGTTTGAAGTTGAGCAGTAATACGGTCAGTATTACGGCGATGAAGATAAGACTGATGATTCCCATAGCGTGCATCCTTATTGTTTGTTGCTGTAATGTGTTGTTTGATATAGTGGATTAACTTTAAACCAGTACGGCGTTGCCTCGCCTTGTCGTACTATCTGTACTGTCTGCGGCTTCGTCGCCTTGTCCTGATTTAAATTTAATCCACTATATATGCGGATTTTGCTGTTTGTGAGTAGATACAGTTAGCCGCTGTTTTAATTTAGTTTCGTGTAATTATACCCCAAATAAATTATTTTGCCCATTAGTCATAAAAGATTATTGTGGAAGACAATAGGGAGGATAGGCTACAGAGGCTCAGCTTGATGGAAAAATGAAATATTAATTTGGCAAAAAGGTCGTCTGAAAATTTTCAGACGACCTTTTGACTATGCTATTTCAAACTTATTTCGCCAATTCGGCACGCAGTTTGTGGGTAACGTTCATCATCACTTGGAGTTGTTCCAGAGTTTCTTTCCAACCGCGTGTTTTCAGACCGCAGTCCGGGTTCACCCACAGGCGTTCAACCGGTACGACTTCGATGGCTTTGCGCAACAGGTGTTCCACTTCGGCTTCTGTCGGTACGCGCGGGCTGTGGATGTCGTAAACGCCCGGGCCGATGTCGTTCGGGTATTTGAATTCGCCGAACGCGGTCAAGAGTTCCATGTCGGAACGTGAAGTCTCGATGGTAATCACGTCGGCGTCCATAGCTGCGATGGCGGGCAGGATGTCGTTGAACTCGGAGTAGCACATATGGGTGTGGATTTGTGTGCTGTCTTCGCAACCGCTGGAGGACAGGCGGAAGGATTCGCCGGCCCAGTTCAGGTAGGCGTCCCAATCGGCGCGTTTCAAAGGCAGACCTTCGCGGATGGCAGGTTCGTCGATTTGGATGACTTTGATGCCTGCTTTTTCCAGATCCAATACTTCGTCGTTCAGAGCCAGTGCGATTTGTTTGCACACGGTAGAACGTGGGATGTCGTTGCGGACGAAAGACCATTGCAGAATGGTTACAGGGCCGGTCAACATACCTTTCATCGGACGTTTGGTCAGGCTTTGTGCGTAAGTAGACCAAGCCACGGTCATGGCTTCAGGACGGCTTACGTCACCGAAGATAATCGGTGGTTTCACGCAGCGTGAGCCGTAGCTTTGTACCCAGCCGTATTGAGTGAATGCAAAACCGCTCAACAATTCGCCGAAGTATTCGACCATGTCGTTACGCTCGGCTTCGCCGTGTACCAGTACGTCCAAGTCCAGTTTTTCTTGCTCTTCAACTACCAAGGCGATTTCTTTTTTCATCGCGGCTTCGTAATCGGCGGCAGACAATTCGCCTTTTTTGAAGGCTGCGCGTGCTTGGCGGATTTCGGTAGTTTGTGGGAAAGAACCGATGTTGGTAGTCGGCAGCAGAGGCAGGTTCAACCATGCTTGTTGCGCTTTGATACGGTCGGCAAATGGAGATTTGCGTTGGTCTGCGTTGGCAGGCAAATCGGCCAGGCGTTTGGCAACGTCTGCACGGTGGATTTCGCTGCTGTTGGCGCGTGAGTCGGCGGCAGCTTGGCTGGCGGCGAGTTCTTCGGCAACAGAGTCACGACCTTCGTTCAATGCGGCTTTCAGAACGCGCAATTCTTGGGTTTTTTGCAGGGTGAATGCCAACCAAGAGTACAGATCAGGTTTGTTGGCTTTCAGTTTTTCTTCAACTGACAAGTCAAATGGAGTGTGCAGCAGGGAGCAAGAGCTGGAGATCCACAAACGGTCGCCCAGTTTGGCTTGCAGAGGCTCGACAGTTTCCAAAACTTTGTTCAGGTTGGCGCGCCAAATGTTGCGGCCGTCGATAACGCCGGCAGACAGAACTTTGTCGTAGTCGGCAAATGCGTCCAGTTGCTCAGGGGCGCGTACCAAGTCGATGTGCAGGCCGTCAACAGGCAGGGATTTCAACAAAGCAGCATGTTCGGCAACAGAACCGAAGTAAGTGCTCAACAAGATTTTGGCGTTTACTTTGCTCAAAGCGGCGTAAACGTCTTTGTAGGCTTCTACCCATTCTTTAGGCAGGTCGACAGCCAAAGCAGGCTCGTCGATTTGAATCCATTCGGCACCGGCTTCAACCAAAGCGTTCAGGATTTCAACGTAAACAGGCAACAGTTTAGGCAACAGGCTCAGACGGTCGAATTCGACAGCGCCTTTTTCTTTACCTACCCACAGGAAAGTCAATGGGCCGACGATGGTCGGTTTGGCTTTCAGGCCCAAAGCTTGGGCTTCTTGCAGTTGTTGAACGTAGTGTTTGGCGTTGGCTTTGAATTCGGTATCGGCGTGGAATTCAGGCACCAAGTAGTGGTAGTTGGTGTCGAACCATTTGGTCATTTCGATAGCGAATTGGTCTTTGTTACCACGGGCCAGTTGGAAGAATTGTTCCAAAGACAGGTTTTGGCTGTCGAAGCCGAAGCGGGCAGGGATGGCACCGGTGGCAACTTGCAGGTCGAGGATGTGGTCGTAGAAAGTGAAATCGCCTACGGCAACGTAATCGGCGTTGGCGGCGGCTTGGTGTTTCCAGTTTTTTTCGCGCAGGTCTTTGGCGACGTCGAGCAGCTCTTGTTCGCTGATTTCTTTGCGCCAGTATTTTTCTTGGGCGAATTTCAATTCACGGAAGGCGCCGACACGCGGGAAGCCTGAGAAATGTAATGTTGTCATGTTGAACTCTCCAGTTGGATTTTGTAAGGACCGGTTCAATCCGAATCGGTCGGTATTGTAAATCAGAATAGGGCGGATGGGGCGGCGTTTTGTTTTTCAGACGACCCCTGAGGTCGTCTGAAACCGTTTTCGGCTTTAAGGACGCACGCCTAAAATATGGCAGATGGCGTAAGTCAGCTCGCTGCGGTTGAGCGTGTAGAAGTGGAAATCTTTCACGCCTTCGCGGGACAGGACTTTGACCATGTCGATGGCGATACTTGCCGCCACCAGATTGCGTGTGCCTTGGTCGTCGTCCAAACCTTCATACATTTGCGACAGCCATTTCGGGATTTTGACGTTGGTTACTTGCGCCATTTTGCCGAGCTGCTTGAAGTTGGTAACAGGCAGGATGCCGGGAACGATTTCGACGTCGATGCCCAACATCACGCAGCGGTCGCGGAAGCGCAGGTAGCGTTCTACGTCGAAGAAGAATTGGGTGATGACATGGTTTGCACCCGCATCGATTTTGCGCTTCAGATTGATCAGGTCGGCTTGTGCGGATTTGGCTTCGGGATGCACTTCAGGGTATGCCGCTACGGAGATGTCGAAGTCGGCGACGGAGCGCAGGAGTTTGACCAGGTCTTCGGCGTAAAACGGTTTTTTCTCATAGCCGGGCGGCTCGTCGCCGCGCAGGGCGACAATACGGCGGATGCCGCTGTCCCAATAGTCTTTGGCGATTTGGCGCAATTCGTCGGGAGAGGCGTCGATGCCGGTCAGGTGCGGCGCGGCTTCCAAGCCGGTTTCCTGTTGGATGCGTTTGACGATGCTGTGCGTACGGTCGCGTTCTCCGGAGTTTGCGCCGTAGGTTACGGATACGAATTTGGGATGAAGGGTTTGCAGGCGATGGATGGAGTCCCACAGCATGGTTTCCATTTGTTCGTTTTTCGGCGGGAAAAATTCGAACGAAACGTTGATGTCGCCCTTCAAGTCGGAAAGGCTGTTGTTTAACGCATTGATTTCTTTTGCGTAACTCATTGGCTGTGTACCTCGGTTGTCTTTTTTAAACGTTTTCAGGCTTGTATGATAAATTTGCCTTGTATATGAGTCAAATTCAAAATTTTCAGAAAGTTTATGAATTATTTTAATGTGGTTGCCATTATGCTTGCCTCTATTCATATGAGGGCAAGCCGGGGAGAAAATACATATTCAGATATGTGGGAATATCTTGAAATTAAATGGATTTCAATGGCTTGTATTCTTGTTGGTAAAGCAAAAGCAATAAGATGTTTTGCGCTTGAGTTGGCTATCAACCCATTCAAACGTCGTCTGAAAATTTTTCAGACGACGTCTTGGTTTTTAGCTTGCAAATGATGTTGCCTCACTCAGTCTCTTCAATCCATGCCTGTTGTACGGCTTCGAGGATACGTTCGCCGCAGCGTGCGGGATCGTCGTCGAAGTCGGGCAGCGCCATAATCAGGTCGCGCAGTTGGGTGAAGCGAACGGTTTTCGGGTCGATGCTGTCGCCGTGCAGGTCGTAAAGTTCCTCGGCGATGCGTTGGGTGTCTGTCCATTTCATGATGTCGTTCCTTTTGGAGTGTCCGAATGGTTTGATTCGGGATGGCTTGTTTAGGTTTTAATGCTTTGGGGGAAATTTGTGTCGGCAATGATCAATGCGTCCGAAATCGCATATGGTATTTTCCTATGTAATATTTTCAAGGCGTACGTTAATACATTTTTCTGACTTTCACTAAGGAAAATTTACACTTTGTCATGCAACCAAATCATTTGGAATGGTTCTTAAAGAAATCCATTATAGTATGAATAACAGGAAAATTGATGAACAACGCACTCAATGCCAAATTATCCAAACTTATTTACGCGCTCGCCTCCGATGATCCTAATTATCTTGCTAAAGCGGGGGTGTTCGACCGCCTGCTGCTGCTTATCCGCGAGCTTTATCAGATGCTGGACGAGAGCGAAGGGCTGAAGCGGCTTTCGCTGCGTCTCCGTTATGGCAAGCGTTACGGCATGATTGCTTTGGATGCCGCTGCGCCGGGCGAAGATGCGGGTGCTTTGCGTTTGAAACGCTGGATGGTGTATTCGCGTATTGCGGAACGCATTGTCGGCTGCGGCAACGACGTGTCTGTGGCGCTTGACGATATGGTGGTGGAAAACGAAGAAGCAAAACAACGTTATATGGATGCCGCAAACGAAATCATCAAACGCTTCGGCTTGGCGGGATATGTACCCGAACCGCCGAAATCCGTCACAACTGCAACAAAAAACGAACCGGCACCGAAGCCCGAACCTAAGAGCATCATTACCCGTCATGGCAGCAGCCTCAGTATGCTGAACGCTAAAGGCAGAGTGGAAAATTACCCTGTTGCGCAAACCGTCGCTTCGATGAAAGTATCCCGCTTAAGGTTTGTCGTTCCACGTTCCAAATAAACGATTTGGCAGCGATTTGACGGAAGGTCGTCTGAAAACGGTCGGTAAGGCAGTTTCAGACGACTTTTTGTTTGCTCAAAATTTGGCAGGGGTCGTCTGAACATTGCTGTATCCGTTTCAGACGACCTCTTTGCATCAATGATCTTCGCGCGCGTGGTTGATGGTGTATTTGGGGATTTCCACCACCAAATCTTCATCAGCAACCACTGCCTGACAGCTTAGGCGCGAGTCGGCTTCCAAGCCCCATGCCTGGTCGAGCAGGTCTTCTTCCAGCTCGCTCGGCTCTTCCAAGCTGTCGAAGCCTTTGCGGATGATGACGTGGCAAGTGGTGCAGGCGCAGGATTTTTCACAGGCGTGATCGACTTCGATGTCGTGGTCGAGCAGCACGTCAAGGACGGTTTTGCCTTCGGGTGCGTCTTCAATGACTGCGCCTTCAGGACATAATATGGCGTGTGGGAGTACGGTGATTTTGGGCATTTTTATTGTCTCTTGTAATGAGTGGTTTGATAATGGTGGGGTTTAACAATAGTCTGTGTTCTATGTCCATTCGAATGTAAATAATGCAATCCGGCTGACGGGTTCGTAGAGCAGAATTACGTCATCTGCTCCGTTGGAGTATCCATATCCTGAGCATGAGGCAATATGGTAGAAAGGATTACCCTGGTGTTCTATGAATACGTTCCAATCCTTGTCTTCTTTTAGAGTGAAGGCGGGAGGAATGGGACTAGTATCTACCCAATTTCCACCTTTAATCACTCCGCCTAATCTATCAAGATATAGACCAAAATAGGTATTATCGTAAGGCTCGTCGCCGTACAGTCCCTCTCGTTTTTCAAAATCTGATTTGTTCTTTTGATAGATTTGAACAGATTCATCGAAATACTTCAGTGCTTCTTGATAAAACTCTTCTTTACGCTTTTCCAGAATGTCTTTGTTTTCAAAAGCATTGGGATCGAAATCGGCGCAAAGTATTTGTTTTAAGTTCTCTCTGTATTGAGGACTGCGGGTGAAATAGCCTTCTTCTCCCAAAAATTCATATTTGTTATCGTCTGTCAAACGGAAAGCCAGCCAGTTTTCACCAATAAATTCATTGTGGTAAGCGGGTGTGAAGCCACCTATATAGTATTCATAAGGTTCGATTGGGTTGATAAGATGGACGATTGTGCCACTCCATTCTGTTTTAAATTCTCCCAAATCTATACTCATCATGGGCAAAAAATGATTTTTTAGCCATGGCTGTTTTTCACAGAATACAGTTTCCGGTTCTGCAAAAGCAATGAGATTTTCATTGAGTTCGTTAACTTTTTCCCTGAACGGGAGATTTGTAAGTTTGTTCATGGTTTGCTCGTGCTGGGTTGGTCATTATAGTGGATTAAATTTAAATCAGGACAAGGCGACGAAGCCGCAGACAGTACAGATAGTACGGAACCGATTCACTTGGTGCTTCAGCACCTTAGAGAATCGTTCTCTTTGAGCTAAGGCGAGGCAACGCCGTACTGGTTTAAAGTTAATCCACTATATTTCAGACGGCCTTTTGTGATGAAAGGGTCGTCTGAAACCGTTTATAACATGATGCCTTTGCTTTTTAAATTTTCCAGACATTCGTCCAGATAAGCATCATCGTGTTCGGGGTAAATCGGTGAATCGGCGGCTTCGATATCGTGTGCGGGATAAGGGGTAACTGCTTTGCCGCGGTACAGCGGGTCTTTCCACAGCGGGTCGGGTTTGTAACCGCGTTTTTCCATTTCTTCCATAATCAACGCGTGATACAGATAGAGCTTGTCAGGCGAATGGGTGAAGACGTAATTCACCGTCGCGTGCGGCCTGCCCCAGCCTGCTCCGCGCAGGGCGGCGCATTCGCGGTGTTGCCCTAAAAGTTGGGCGCGGGGGAGCAGGGGGATGAGGGTTTGGTGCCAGAGTCTCATGTTTGGTGGGTTGGAGGTCGTCTGAAATTGTATCTTGGTTTTCAGACGACCTTTTGTTTAGTCGGGTGGTTCAAATATCTTGATGACTGTTTGTCGGTCAAGAAGGTGTGCGGCATTGAGTATGGTCAGTCTTTATGTTGTGCCGCCATTCTTGCTTTCTTGGCTGTCGCCTGAATTTTTCTACGGCGTCGCCACGTACAGTAAAGTAGCGGTACTAAAGTCAGAAGAAGGGTGAAGATGCCGGCTAGTAGTCCTGCTTCAAATCTGCGTGAGGATGAGTCGAAGGTAAAAGACAAGGGTTCTACACGACCTTCAGTTATACGGTAATGACTGGTTCTTTCCTCTGTGAAGAAGGGGTCTGTATAAATGAGTTCGTATTCTTCAGTACTGATATGTTTTACATTGCAAGTGATTTTCGAATTTACGTAGCAATCATTTTGATCAGGGCGGTACGTACACACTTTATCCTGCTCGGCATTGAACTCATTCCATGGTTTCACTGCACAACTACTGTCGTCGTTTGGGCGAACGGCGATTTGAAACAAGGCGTTTATTTTGCTGCCTTGGGTGTAAGTTTCGTGTTCGGGTGGTAAAAAATGAGATACAGTCTTTCCGACCGAAATAGAGACGGTCAGCCGCCAAACAAGGGCCCAAATGAATTTCAGTATTGTCGGTATGATTAATTGAAATCGATCGGACATTTTTACTATTCTTTCTTTTCAGACGACCTATTGTTTAGTGGCGTGGTTCAAATATCTCAATAATGTTTTGCCGGTTAAGGATGTGTATGACGCTTAGTGTGGTCAGTCCTTACGTTGTGCAGCCATTCTTGCTTTCTTGGCTGCTGCCTGAATTTTTCTGTCGTGTCGCCACAGGCGGTAAAAAGGAGGCGCTAAGGTTAAGAGTAAGACAATTAAGGTAGCTTTTATTCCTGCTGATAGTCGTCGGTCAAGCGTATCTAATGTATAAGATAAAGGTTCTACATGTCCTTCTGTCAAACGGTAGTGATTGGTTTGTGTTTTAAATAAATCATAAAAAATGAACTTGTATTCTTGAGAATTTACCTGTTTTAAATCACAACCGCTTTTCGTATGCGGGAGGCAATTCAGGTCTTTAAGGCTTTTTGTGCAAATCTTGTCCTTATCAGCGTTGAACTCATCCCATCGTTTCACGGTACAACTATTGCTGCCTGTTGTGAGAACGGGTATTTGAAACGAGGGGTTTACTTTGCTGTCTTGAGTATAAGTTTCGCGTTCGGGTGGTAAAAAATGAAACACAGCGTTTCCGACTAGAATAGATACGGTCAATCGCCAAACGAGAAACCAAACGACACTTAGTATTCTCAGTATTATTAGTCGAAATCGATTAGACATTTTTTACTGTTCTTTCTTTTTTAGACGGCTTCATTTCATCAATGCACAGGTCGTCTGAAAGTGTGTTTCGGTTTTCAGACGACCTATGGTTTAGTGGCGTGGTTCGAGTATCTCGATGACGTTTTGCCAGTCCATAAGGCGGGCAAGGTCTAGGGCGGTCAGTCCTTCTTGCGTGGTGGCGGCAGGGTCTGCACCCAATTCGAGCATGGCTTTGACCAGGGGCGCGTTGCCTGCGATGGCTTCGTGATGGAGCGGTGTGTAGCCGTCTTCGTCTTGCTCGCGCAGGTAATCCGGGTTTTGTGCCAGATGTTGGCGGAAGTCGTCCAGACAGTTTCGGCACATCGGATGTTCGTCCAGATTTTCTGGGTGTTCTTTTTCTTCGTAAACCAGCAAGACTTCTTCGGGATCGCCAAAGTCGATGCCCCATGCGGCATCGTGTTCTGCGCGCTCTTGCGGCGTCATTTGGATGCGGACTGCCTGTACGGTGAAGCCGCCGTAGGGGATGCCGTTACACAGGAACATCCAATCGCTGATCTCTTCAACTGGAACGCAGACGCTTTCGCCTTGTTTTACATTGGTCAGGTCGTTGGGTTCGTTGACCAGCGTGCCGTAAATGTGGAGGCCGTCGAAGTAGATGTCGTTTATCCACATATGTTCACAAATTTCGCCGTCTTCGCTGTCTTGGAAAAAAGGCACTTTGACCATGGCAAAATCCAAGGCGGGTATGATGCGGCGGTTTTCCCAATACAGCTCGCGCCAGAAATATTTGAATGTGGAACGTGCCTGTTCGAAGGCGCGGTTCATGAGTTCATTTTCCTGATCGATACCGTAAACAATGGATTCGCTCATGGGATTCTCCTAAGGTCAAAGTGGATACGGGTCGTCTGAACGGGGCTGCCGGTGTGTTTTCAGACGACCTGATGCTTTATTGGACTAATATGCTGCCCCAGCCGTCGTAGTCGCCGTTGTTTTCTTGGGCGATATCGATCAACTCCCATGTGTCGTTGTCGATGTCGGTGAGCGGGGCGTTTTTGGAAAGTTGCAGGCGGTAGCTCGGGTGGTCTTCTTCTTGCTCGATACGGCCACTGTCGCTGACGGTATAGCCTAATGTGCCGACTTTGGCGGCTGCGGCGTTCAGGTCTGCTTCGGTGTGGAAAAACAGCCAGTGGTCGATGGGGCGGGGCTTATCGAGGCGGTCGCCGTCTTGTCGGAAGCGGTGTAAAACCTGCTCGTTGCGGATGGCTTGCAACTCGTAGCTGTCCGGATACAGGAATTCTTGATAAAACGACCATTCGGCATCTTCGCTGATTGTGATGTCGCAAACGCGGTCGTTTTGTGTCAGCAAGGTACGGCAGGCTTGGGCGAAGGTTTCGGCATCGCGGCTGTAAAAATGCCAATTTGCCGCGCCGTTTGTGGTGACTATGCCTGCGGGGATGTTGTCGTTGCCCGCCAGTCGGTCGATTTGGTCTTCGATGTCGTAAACCGCTTCGCTTTCTTCGGGCGTCGGGAAGCCGTGTTCGTTGGTTTGTTCCAATTTCATGCTGATGTGCACATGCTGCGGATACTCTGCCAGCGGCGCGACTTCGATTAAGGCAAGGTTGATGCGTAAGGCGGCGGGGGCGTCGCCAATGCGGCTGAAATAAACGTTCCAGTCTTGGGGGATGGAGGGCTTTTGCATGGGATGGGGTCGTCTGAAAAATAGTGTTTGAATTTTTTCAGACGACCTTTGTATCCTTCGAGGTCGTCTGAAACTGTTTGCCGTCAAATATCGTCCACACTCTGCCCTGTCAGCGCTCGTTGGATGTTGCGGTTCATGCGTTTGGCGGCAAAGTTGTCGGTGCTACGGCTGAGTTTGGCGACGGCGACGCGGATGTCTTCGGCGTTGCCGTCTTTCAGACGACCTTGCAAATCGGCGATGTCTCGCTGGATTTGTGCAAGCTCTTCGGCATCCAGCAAATCGCTATCCAACTCAAGGGCGGCGTTGACGGCGTCGGTCAGGCTTTCGGCTTCGACCACGGCTTCGGCGCGTGCGCGTGCCGCCATGTCTTCGGCGGCGTTGCTCATGCTGTCTTTGAGCATTTGGGTGATGGTGTCGTCATCCAAGCCGTAGGAAGGTTTGACTTCGATTTGCGCCTGTACGCCGGTGCTTTGTTCTTGTGCGGAAACGGACAGCAAGCCGTCGGCGTCAACTTGGAAGGTCACGCGGATACGCGCTGCGCCTGCGGCCATCGGCGGAATACCGCGCAGGGTAAATTTGGCCAGGCTGCGGCAGTCGGAAACGAGTTCACGCTCGCCTTGTACGACGTGTATCGTCATGGCAGTTTGACCGTCTTTGAAAGTGGTGAAGTCCTGAGCGCGCGCGGTAGGAATGGTGGAGTTGCGAGGAATGATTTTCTCGGCAAGACCGCCGTAGGTTTCCAAACCGAGCGACAAGGGGGTAACGTCCAGCAGCAGCCATTCGCCGTCGGTTTTGTTGCCGGCAAGGACGTTTGCCTGTATGGCGGCACCGAGTGCAACCACTTCGTCTGGGTTGAGGTTGTTCAACGGAGTTTGTCCAAAGAAGGTGGCGACCGCTTGTTGAACATGCAACATGCGGGTCGAACCGCCGACCATAATCACGCCTTTGACATCTGCCTTAGTTACGCTTGCGTCTTTCAAAGCCTGTTTGACGGGTTCGATGGTTTTTTGTACCAAATTTTGGGTCAGATTGTGAAACTCTTGGCGGGTAATGACAGTATGGACTTTATGGCCGTCTGAAAGTGTGGTTTCGATGACGGCTTCGGTTTGGGTGGTCAGTTTTTCTTTGGCGGTACGGACAAGGGAAAGCAGAAGTTGGCTGTCTTGTTCGTTGAGTTTGGAAAGGTCGTTTTGTTCCAGCAGGTGGCAGAACAAGCGATGGTCGAAGTCGTCGCCGCCCAATGCGCTGTTGCCGCCGGTGGCTTTGACTTCAAATAATCCTTTGGTCAGTTGCAATACGGATACGTCGAATGTACCGCCGCCCAGGTCGTAAACGACAAACGTGCCTTCCGAGGCGTTGTCCAGCCCGTAGGCAATCGCAGCGGCGGTCGGCTCGTTGAGCAGGCGCAATACGTTCAAGCCCGCCAAACGCGCGGCATCTTTGGTGGCTTGACGTTGGGCATCGTCGAAATAGGCGGGAACGGTAATAACAGCGCCGACCAAATCGCCGCCTAAAGTTTCTTCGGCACGCGATTTGAGGGCTTTGAGGATTTCAGACGACACCTCGATAGGCGTTTTGGCACCTTGGCGGGTGTTCAGCTCGACCACGCGCTCGTTAGGCGTGAACCGGTAGGGCAGGTATTGCGCGTCCTGCGCGAGGTCGGCAAGCGTGCGGCCAATCAGGCGTTTGGCGGAGCTGATGGTGTTCAGCGGGTCGGTTTTTTGGGCGGCAAGGGCGGCTTTGCCGACTTCGACGGCATCGCCTTCGCCGTAGCGGACGACAGAGGGCAGGGTGGTACGCCCGTTCATATCGGTCAGACAGACCGGGCTGCCGCTGCGGACGGTGGCAACCAGGCTGTTGGTCGTACCCAAGTCGATGCCGACGGCGAGGCGGTGTTGATGCGGAGCGGCGGACATGCCGGGTTCGGAAATCTGCAAAAGAGCCATGATTGTGTGCCTTTTGATGCTGTATTTATTAGGATAGGTCGGTATTTTAACAGATTTCGGGCGGATAGTTGAGTGGTTTGGTAGGGAATTGACTGTGGTTAGAGGATTTGCATTTTTAGATAAAAACAAAGCCGACCGGATTGTTTTTCAGGTCGGCTTTGTGTCTAAACATGGATGCCGTCGATTTCGGCGTACCGTTTTGCTTTTTCTTCCTCGTTTAAAAACGAGGCTTTGAACGAGTTTTTACACAAGGTGCGGATGTCTGTTTCATTCAAATCCAATGCGTCGGCAAGTTCGATGAAGTTTTGGTTGAGATAGCCGCCGAAGTAGGCGGGGTCGTCTGAATTGACGGTAACCAATACGCCGCGCTCAAGCATACGGCGCAGGTTGTGCCGGGACAGGTCGCCGACGACTTTGAGTTTGAGGTTGCTCAATGGACAGACGGTCAGGGGCATTTGCTCGGCAATCAGGCGCTGCATAAGCGGTTCGTCTTCTTCAGAGCGCACGCCGTGGTCGATGCGGACGACTTTCAGTAAATCCAACGCTTCCCAAACGTATTCGGGCGGACCTTCTTCACCGGCATGGGCGACGGCGGGAAAACCTTGTGCGCGGGCTTGGGCAAAGACGCGCTCGAATTTCGAGGGCGGGTTGCCGAGTTCGCCCGAATCCAGCCCGATGCCGTCGATATGTCGTCTGAAAGGCTGTGCTTGGGCAAGCGTTTCAAACGCGGATTCTTCGCTCAAATGCCGCAGGAAACACATAATCAGCCTGCTGGAAATGCCCCATTTTTCCTGCGCTTCCAGGCGGGCGCGGGTAATGCCGTTGATGACGGTTTCAAACGGTACGCCGCGCGCGGTATGGGTTTGCGGGTCGAAGAAGATTTCGGTGTGAACAACGTTGTCCTCGCGGCAGCGGGCGAAGTAGGCTGTGGTCAGGTCATAAAAATCCTGCTCGTGGAGCAAGACCGCCGCTGCTGCGTAGTAAATATCGAGGAAGGATTGCAGGTTGTGAAAATCGTAAGCACGGCGCACGGCATCCACATCCGCATAGGGAATGGAAACGCCGTTGCGCCCGGCGATGGCGAACATCAATTCCGGCTCGAACGTGCCTTCGATATGGACGTGCAATTCGGCTTTAGGCAGGGCGCGGATTAAGGTGTGTACGGTCATGGGCGGCACCCGCTCGATCAATAGTGGCGGCGGCGGAAGTAGAACATTCCTTCGCTGTCGAGTTCGAGGATGTAGCGGCCGTTTTGAACGGCTGCATAGCCGCTTTTGCCAGCCTGATACGGTTGCAGGGCGGCATGGGAGAGGAGGTAGCTTGTCAGTTTGCCGCCGTCTTCGGCGATGTTGCCGACCAGTTTGGCAAACAAGGCATGGCATTTGCCGTTTTCAGTCCAGCCCAAAGGCTCGCCTTTGTCGCCGGTTTCCATACATTTGCCGCTGATGACTTCCAAATCGTTGGGGTGGTTGCCGATCAGTTGGATGACGTTTTGTTCGGACAAGCCGTTAATCGGATAGCTGATTTGTTTTTTGCCGTCATTGGTTTTGCCTTCGCTGCTTTGTCCTAAATCCAAGCCTGCGATGGCGTTGTTGTCGATGTATTTGACTTTAAACGCGGGTTTGGGCGCGGCTTCGGTGGCATTTGGTGTAGGCTCGGCTGGGGCTTCGGATTTGCCGCAGGCGGCAAGCAGGAGGGCTGATAAGAGAATCGGAAAGGCTTTCATCGGATATTCCTTGTTTTAAACAGGAAAAGGTCGTCTGAAAATAGCGGGCTGCTTTTTCAGACGACCTTTTGAGATTTACTTCAATGGGCGGATGCCGACGGCGTCGCGTACTTGATCCAGCAGTTCGCGCGCTTCTTTGCGCGCTTTGGCGGCGCCTGTCTGCAGGATGTCTTCGATTTGCGAAGGGTTGGCGGTCAGCGCGTTGTAGCGTTCGCGCGGTTCAGCCAGCTCGGCGTTGATTTTGGCAGCCAAGAGTTTTTTGGCTTCGCCCCATGCCAAGCCTTCGGCAAGCATTTGCGTGAATGCTGCGGTTTCAGACGGCGTGGAAAAGGCTTTGTAGATTTCAAACAAGGGGCTTTCGTCGGGCTGCTTCGGCTCGCCCGGCTCTTTCATGTTGGTGATGATTTTGTTGACCGATTTTTGGGTTTTCTTGTCGTTTTCCCAAAGCGGAATGGTGTTGCCGTAGGATTTGGACATTTTGCGTCCGTCCAAGCCGACCAAGAGTTCGACGTTTTCGTCGATTTTCACTTCGGGCAGGGTGAAGACTTCTTTGAAGCGGTGGTTGAAGCGGCCGGCAATGTCGCGCGCCATTTCGACGTGTTGGATTTGGTCGCGGCCGACGGGGACTTCGTTGGCGTTGAACATGAGGATGTCGGCGGTCATCAGGATGGGGTAGCTGTACAGGCCCATTTCTACGCCGTGGTCGGGGTCTTCCTGATTGTTTTCGACGTTTGCCTGCACAGCGGCTTTGTAGGCATGGGCGCGGTTCATCAGGCCTTTGGCGGTAATACAGGTCAGAATCCAGTTCAATTCCATCACTTCGGGAATGTCGCTTTGGCGGTAGAAGGTGGTGCGCTCGGGGTCGAGTCCGCAGGCAAGCCAAGTGGCGGCAACGGCTTGGGTGGATTGGTGGATCATCTCCGGCTCGTGGCATTTGATGATGCCGTGGTAGTCTGCGAGGAAGAGGAAGGATTCGGTATCGGGGTTTTGCGCCGCGCGGACGGCAGGGCGGATGGCGCCGACGTAGTTGCCCAGATGCGGGATGCCGGTGGTGGTTACGCCTGTGAGGACGCGTTTTTTGCTCATGGGGATATCCTTAAATGGCTCAAGGTCGTCTGAAAATGAAATAGGGATGGATTATACCTGATTCTGATGCGTTTCAACTTTACGGAAATCGGCGGTTTCAGGTAGGAGTCTCAACACAACGGACGGGTAAAACCGTCAAGTCAGTTGCGTGAAATAATAATATAGTGGATTAACTTTAAATCAGGACAAGACGACGAAGCCGTAGACAGTACAGATAGTACGGCAAGGCAAGGCAACGCCGTACTGGTTTAAAGTTAATCCACTATAAAAACGGATGACTTGTTTTTGGCGGAGTTTCAAATATATCCGTTCTGCTGCGCATCGAGGTCTTGCAGCGGACTATTGTCGAAGCCGCATGGTTGTAGGTGACTTGCGCATCGGTAAAATGCCAAGTTTCGATTTCGTTATTGTACACGTCTGTCGAATGTGCGCCAGATTTCGGCGCATGAGCCGCCGCCGGCATTTCATGCGACAAATTTAGGTTTAGGGGTTTCACGGTTTGGGTAGTCGGTTGGGTGCAGGCTGCTTTTGGGATATTGCCGTATTCTGTTTTCATTTCGTTTGGAACAGCGGGCCTGCAATTTGATTCACGGCGTTTTGCAGCTTTGCCGCCTCACCCAATGTCCAATATTCGCCGCTGTTGATGGTCTGCCCATAAACAAAATCACATTTGAAGCGGAAGGATTTTTGTACGGGCAGGAACACAAAGCAGAAAATATCGGCTTCGGGCGCGAAAATTTGTTCCTGCAACACAAAGTCAGGCGCGTTTTGGAGCGCGGCGGCAAGGGTAAGGCAGCGTCCGGTATCGTCGCCCACAAGGTTGCAGTAAAACAGGTCGTGCATTTTTGTTCCGTATCGTGCAGGCTGCCTGAAACATCGGCGTTTTTTCTGCTGTTTTTTGCATTTACGTCGTAAAAATAGCGGCCAGTATGGTTTGGTAAAAATAGCCCCAGTTTACGATGGCGCCGATGATGCTCTCCATTTCAAAATGGTGAGTATCCACCATGAACGGCAGGGCAATGAATAATGCAAATAATCCCAACCGTATCAGTTTAAGCTGTTTTTCATTAAACCAATAACGGCTTATTTCTATCAAAATCAGGCCGACATTGATGCCGATAAAGAATAAGGACGCGATTAGGCTGATAAACGGGATGATGACAAAGCGGTAATAATCCTGGCCAGCTTCATCATCCGCCGCCGATTTGCCCTCTTGACCGCTGCGCAATTCGGTTGCTTTGGTCGTTATTGTGTTTAAAAAATATTCGGCCAATTCCGCCTGCTCGGCTTGCGTGGACGTGTCCGTATTGGGAATATAAAGCGGAACGCCTTCCGCATGCAGTCGGCGGTATTTCATGATATCCGGATGTCGGAAAAATTCCTCCGATGACAAACCGGGCAACAGGCTGGTCTCGAATCCTAGTTTTTTACTCATGCCGTCAAGCCATTTCTGTTTGGCTCTGTTACTGTGTCTGACAACATAGCCGTGTTTTCGTCCGGCTTCTTTGTATTCGTAAAAAGCCCTTTCCAATTTGTCCGTTATGGGAGACAGAACCCCCGAATTGTATTAGTATAAATAGAAATTGTTGTTGTGTGTCATGCATTGCAGATAAGCGGACAGGATAGGCTTGATTTGGGCTTCATCCGGTTTGGCTTCATAGGATACAAACGGGAAGAAAGCAGTATCGACAGCAGTGTAGTTTGGATAAGCTCCCGTTTCACGGCGGCACGATTGCGCGTATTGAAGCAATATGCCCTGTTTCTGTTGTTGGGAGAGTCGCCGAAAATCCGCGTATTCCGGTTCGCCGTCTGAAACGGGCTGGACGAATTCATGTTTGAACAGGTATTTAAACTTTGTCCAAGTGGAAAATTCCGTTTGCGTGCCTGTATGCGGGTAAACCATTGTCGTTGTGGCGGCAAATGATAAAAGCGCATCCGCCCTGTCTTCATAGGTGGAAGAACGGACGATTTGTTTGACCAACATATTTTGGACAAATGATGCGATTGGGATGGTAACTATGCTCAATATCGAGATATAAAGCATGGCTACGATGCTGTAAAGGATGGGATGTTGATAAGATTCCTTGAAATTACGGTTGATACCCCATCGCAGCAGCCACCACGAAATCCCCATGCCCGACAATATTTTGCCGTACAGCTCCAAAGAGGCAAAAGAAAGCGGTGTAAACGTCCGGCTCATGCTGTCAAACAGCCAGAAATTAAACTTAAATAAAAAAAATCAAAAATATGCCATGTATGATAATGATGATAACAAGGGCTTTTTTCATGTTCGGATGGTTATACGGTTTAAAGGAATCAGAAGGGGATTAAACTTGTTTGCGGCTTGTTTTGGCCGGATTAAGCTGCAAGGGGTAAGACATTTGCGGCAGAACCGATTACAGGAAGTCCACTATTTCGCAGTAAAATGCTTGCACGACCTACGCGTTTTGCTGTTTCGGTTCATCGGTGTGGGGCTGTGTGGTGATTTCATCTATCAGTGCACAGAGGGAGGCGTTTAGCATGGTTGCCCTTATCCAATACGAAATACAGTATGTGAATGCCCTTTAACAGCCTGCGTCGCGCATCGGCGATGTGGCTGTTGAAAAATAGTTTTTGCAGCAGTTCGGTGCGTTGTTTATCGTTTTGGGGCAGGCGGCTTCAGGCAGTAGCATGATTTTGTTCCATTATGGTGGACTGCGGTTGTGCCAGCGCGTATGCGGGTAGGTAAAGCATCATTAACATGGCGCTCAGGATGTCACAAAAAATGTTCTTCGGTCTTATCATCGCCCTATTGCAGGTCGCTAGGCAGGCAGTAGGCGCGGAACACGCAGTCCCATTCGCTTTGAATGGCGGGAAAATCCAGTCCCAAATCCAAATAGAAATGGTCGCACTGCTGCTCCACAAAACCCCATGCTGCGCGGTTGGCGCGCACGCATGGCAGATGCAGGTAGTAGGTAGGGATTTCGGTAAATGAAACGGATTTAATAAAACCCTACCAGCTGTCGCGCTTCATGCGGTCGAGTTGACGGCGGTCGCGTTTGGTCGGTCTGCCGTCGGGATACGCCGCGCTGATGCGGCTTGCTTGGTCGAGCTGTTTTTGCGCTTCGCGTTCGGAGGCGGTTTTCATGTCTTCTTCGTAAAGCTGACGCGCTTCGGGGGCGGGGCGGCGCTGGTGGTTGAGTGCCAATACTTTGATTTTGTAAGGCAGTGAATTGAGTGTCAGGTCGATGATGTCGCCTGCGCTGATATTTTTGCTGTTTTTGACTTTGGCACCGTTGACCTGAACCCTGCCCAATTCGATATGTTTTTGAGCCAGCGCGCGGGTTTTGAAAAAGCGCGCAGCCCAAAGCCATTTGTCTAGCCGCATCGCCGTATTGTCGTGTTCGTTTTTCATAGCCTGTTTGAAATGATTGAACTGAATGGAAGTTTATCATAAGATACGGCACTTCATTTGTTTAGTGCAGATATACTATATCATCCGCAAAAGGTCGTCTGAAAAGGCATCCGCCCTATTATCTGCCGTTTTGCACGGCATATCCTCCATGAGAAATGCTGCCAAATATGCCTGATTGGCGTATGATAGCGGCAGCGTCCCTACCGAGAGCTTCACCCTATGAAACCAGTTTTTTTGGATTTTGAACAACCCATCGCCGAATTAACCAATAAAATCGAAGAGTTGCGCTTTGTGCAGGGCGAATCCGCCGTCGATATTTCTGATGAAATCGCCAGATTGCAGAAGAAAAGCAACGACTTGACCAAATCGATTTTCAACAAGCTGACGCCCGCTCAGATTTCGCAGGTTTCACGTCATCCCCAACGTCCTTACACCTTAGATTACATTCAAGCCATTTTCACCGATTTTGAAGAGTTGCATGGCGATCGCCATTATTCAGACGACCATGCCATTGTCGGCGGTTTGGCGCGCTTCAACGGACAAAGCGTGATGGTTATCGGCCATCAAAAAGGCCGCGATACCAAAGAAAAAATCCGCCGCAATTTCGGTATGCCGCGCCCTGAAGGCTATCGTAAAGCGTTGCGCCTGATGCAGACCGCCGAGAAATTCAATATTCCCGTGATGACTTTTGTCGATACGCCGGGCGCGTATCCGGGCATCGGCGCGGAAGAGCGCGGTCAGTCCGAAGCTATCGGACGCAATCTGTACGAATTGACCCGCCTGCGTGTGCCGGTTTTGTGTACCATTATCGGCGAGGGCGGTTCCGGCGGCGCGCTGGCGATTGCGGTCGGCGATTACGTCAATATGCTGCAATATTCGACTTACTCGGTTATCTCTCCGGAAGGTTGTGCGTCTATTCTGTGGAAAACTGCCGAAAAAGCGGCAGATGCCGCGCAAGCCTTGGGTATTACCGCCAAACGCCTGCAAGAACTAGATTTGATCGATACCGTGATCAACGAGCCTTTGGGTGGGGCGCACCGAGACTTTGAAACGACCATGAAAAACGTCAAAACGGTTTTGGAAACCGAGTTGCGCGAAGCGCAAAATATGCCGATGGCGGATTTGCTGTCGCGCCGTTTCGATCGGATCATGGCTTACGGCAAGTTTACGGATAAGTAAACAATTAATGTGTAGAAAAGCAGGCAGAAGCCCCCCTGCCTGCTTTTTCATTTCTCAGAACTTGCCTTGCCGACAAAACATAGATTACGCCATATGAACCCGACGTCGTCTGAAAACCTCCCGCCTCAATGCCGCAGTTTGTTGGAAACCCTGCGTCTTTCGGCGCGTTCGCTTCCAGATGGTTGTACAGTAACGGTCGGATTGAGTGGCGGTTTGGATTCGGTGGTGTTGCTGCATATGCTGGCGTGTTTGCGGGAAGAGCTTGGTTTGAATGTACACGCTTTGCACGTTCATCACGGATTGAGCCGCAATGCGGATGACTGGCTGGGGTTTTGCACACGCTTATGCCAAGAATGGAATGTACCGTTCAGAAGCGTAAAAGTTGAAGTCAAAAAAGACGGCTTGGGAATCGAAGCCGCCGCACGGAAAGCGCGTTATCAGGCGTTTTCAGACGACCCCTCCGGCATCATCGCGTTGGCGCACCATCAGGATGACCAAATTGAAACATTCATGCTCGCGGCGGTTCGCGGCGGCGGTATCAAAGCACTTGCCGCTATGCCGCCATGGCGCAAGCTGGATGAGGAAACGCAAATTTGGCGGCCGCTGCTGACGTTTTCCCGAAAAGAATTGGAAAGCTACGCCGCTGCCTGCAATCTGCCGAACATCGAAGATGAAAGTAACGCCGATACAGCTTTTTTAAGAAATTGGATGCGTTACGAGGCGTTGCCGGTTTGGCGGGAGCGCATTCCGAATTTTGACCGTCATGTTTGTGCCAACATTCGTTCTTTGCAAACCGATTTGGCGATTTTAGACGAAGTTGTCGAAGCGGATTATCAGACGGTTTGTCAAAGCGGACGCTTCCAAGTCAGCCGCTGGCAGACATTCAGCGAAGCACGCCGCAGCCGGATTCTTTGGCGTTTTTTTAAGGAGAATGGGATTGTGGAAAGTTCTCCGAGAAAGCTGGCGGATTTCGCGCGGATACTGTTGGAAGCAGAAACTGCACAATGGCAGTTCGGCGAAACATCGGTATGTTTATACCGGGATTTTTTATTTATATTGAAACAAAGCCAGTTCGCAGACGCGGATTGGATAAAGGGAAAAGAAGTCAGAGGTCGTCTGAAAGATATTCTCCAAGAAAACGGCTTTTTTCTAGTGCCGCACCGCAACGGATTGCCCGAATCGGTCTTGGAAGAAGAAGGAATCATTCGGACGGCGGGCAGTGATGATATGATGAATGTAGGTTTTTTGTATAAAAACGTTAAGAAAGTGTTGCAAGAAAACCATATTGTACCGTTCGTCAGAAAATGCTGGCCGATTATCACAAATACTGACGGAAACTGCATTGCTATTGTTAACCTTACGGTAAGCCACGATTTTCAAGGGTTTGACGGTTTTTTACCGGTTTACGGAAAATTTTTGAGATATAAATGGAACTAAATACGGCGGCAGTTGTCTTTAACTGGCACGGCACGCTTTACTATTTTATAGCTTATAATGCAGTTATTATAAAAGGTAAGATATGAATGATCGCCAGATTGATCAGGCCTTGGTAGAGCGCGCGCAGAAGGGCGAACAAAAAGCATTCGAGTTGCTGATGTCCAAATATCAGCGTCGGCTCATTCGATTGATTTCCCGTTTTGTCAAAGACGAACACGAAGTCAATGATGTGGCGCAAGAGGCAATGATTAGGGCTTATCGGGCCTTGCCGAATTTCCGGGGTGAGAGTGCTTTTTATACTTGGTTGTACCGGATTGCCATCAATACAGCCAAGAATTTCTTAGTAACATCAGGAAAGCAGCCGTTCGTCAGTGCAGAGGCTGCTAACGAAGACGGGGATATTCTGGATTTATCGGATCAGATTGCGGATTACCATACGCCGGAAGCTGAAATGATCAATCGGGAAATCCTGCAAACAGTCGAATCAACGATTTCGCATTTGCCCGAAGACTTACGCAAAGCCATTACCCTGCGGGAAATGGACGGTTTGTCTTACGAGGAAATAGCCAAAATTATGGATTGTCCGATAGGAACGGTCCGCTCCCGTATTTTCAGGGCGCGGGAAGTAATAGCAAAAGATTTGAGGCCGCTGCTGGAAACCTCTGAAAATCAAAGGTGGTAAAAAAATGGTAACAACTATGGATACAACAAGAGAATATGTTTCCATGCTGATGGATGGAGACCAAGTAAGCGAAGAGATGCTTGACCGTCTGTTGTCCGACGATGCCGCTGCCGAAGCGTGGTACGAGTACCATCTGTTAGGCGATTGCATGCGCTATAAAGAAGGGACAGGGCGTGATGCGGATTTCATGCAAAGCGCGGCATTTACCGCTACGCTTGCGGAAATCAGCGAAGAACACAAACAGCGTCATGAAGCCGAAGTTGCCGCTGTGATGCCTGTTGTTAAGGAAGTACAGGCTGCGAACAGTTCCTTCTTCAAATCCTTCGCCGTCGCCGCCAGCGTGGCAGCGGTTGCCGTAGCCATATGGCAATTCGGTCCGCAAGTGAAGGGCGACTCTTCAGGCATGGTTGCTGAAAAAGCTGTTGAAACCAAAAACCAACAGGAAAATATCGTACCTGTAGCCGCTAATCCGACAGCCAAAAATGCTTCGGATGCCGTGGTAATGCCTGAATCCGCAAAGAATGATAAAGGTGTGAGTCAGACTACGGTTCGAACCGAAACGCAGGTTCAACAGGATTCCGTCGTTCATTAAGCTGCATAGAGATACAGATTTCCATCAAGTAGAGAAATCCCTTCCCGAGCTATTCGGGCAGGGATTTTGTTTTTGATCGGATGCATCTTGAGGTCGTCTGAAAAAGCAGGTTGAACAAAGTCGGACGGTATTGAGCTGTATCCTTTTTATTTGAATCCGCTATATAATGCGGCACATGAAATTGATTACCTCCGCGCAAAACGAGCAGCTCAAGCATTTGTCCAAGCTGTTGACACAATCTAAAGCACGCCGTGAATACGGGCAAACCGTGTTGGAAGGCGTGCATCTTTTGCAGGTCTATTTAGAGGCGGGATACACGCCCAAACAAGTGTATTTGCCCGAAAGTAAAAACACGCATCCTGAAATCCGAAATTTAATCAGTAGTTTGGACGAAGATGGTATTACTTGGGTCGGAAACGAAGCCTTGTCTAAAATCACCAGTCTGAACGATGCCGACGATGTGATGACTTGGATAGAGATTCCGCCGCAAGGGGATTTGCCTTTAAGCGGCGACTGCGTGGTGTTGGATAGGCTGCAAGACCCGGGCAATGTCGGTACGGTTTTACGCAGCGCGGCAGCTTCGGGCATTAGGCAGATTGTGTTGGGTAATGACTGCGTCGATATTTGGTCGCCCAAAGTATTGCGTGCGGGTATGGGGGCGCATTTTCTGCTGGACATATACAGCCGCGTTTTTCTACCGCAATGGTTGGATGCTTATCAGGACAAAATATGGGCAACCGCTTTGGACGGGCGCAATCCTTCCGACTTGTACCAACTGGATTTAAATGCCCCTTGCGCTTGGGTTTTCGGCAATGAAGGCAGCGGCGTGAGTCGGGAAATTTTGGAAAAAGTTGACGGCAGCGTCAGAATCCCGATGCTGGGACAGACCGAATCGTTAAACGTCGCCATGGCGGCAACGGTATGCCTTTTCGAGCAAATGCGCCAACGCATCGCCTAAACCGTTTTCAGACGACCCCTTAGAGAATATAGTGGATTAAATTTAAATCAGGACAAGGCGAGGCAACGCCGTACTGGTTTAAAGTTAATCCACTATAAACATACCATTTAAAATTAAGGAATAACCATGCAATTGCAAGCATTTGACGAAGCGTCGCGTGTACGCCTGATGGAGCTGCTCGATGCCAAATCGGAACACCACAACACCATGCGCTGCGATGAGGTGCAGGCGTTTATGATGGCTTTGTTGAGCGGTCCCGATGCGTTGAACCCGAATGACTGGCTGCCTGAAGTTTTGGGCGACGAATCCTTATTTGATGCCAAAGAGCGCACCGAAATCGAACGTTTGGTCATCGGTTTGGCAGCGGATTTGCGCATCAAACTCAGTAAAAAAATGCTGCCCGATTTGTGGTTATACGAAGATGCCGCCTCCAATCCCGATATTTATACTTGGTGTAACGCTTATCTGTATGCTTTGGATATCGTTCCGACCGACTGGTTTGAGGCGGTTGATCAGGAAGAATTTGAAGATTTGTTCTATCCGATTATGGCCTTGGGCGGGATTTACGATGAAGAGCGAAACGGCGAAATCATCCTGCACCTGACCGAAAAAGAACTCGCCCAGCTCGAATCCGAGCTGCCGCATGTGTTGCTGGATATCTATTGGTATTGGCAGGCAATCATCAACAAACCGCAAACGGTACGCCGCGAAGGCGACAAAACCGGACGCAACGACCCTTGCCCTTGCGGCAGCGGTAAGAAATACAAAGCCTGCTGTAACAAATAAGCGTTCAAAAACCAAAGGTCGTCTGAATTTTCAGACGACCTTTGGTTTTGAAGATATGGCTTAGAAAAACGAAGCCAGCCATACGAATAGGACAGTCAGCATAATGGACAGCGCGCAGCCGATTTTGGCAACCGTACCGATGATAAAGCCGATAAACGTACCGATGCCGACTTTGCCTGCCTGCCAACTGTCTTTGCGGGCGATGAATTCGCCGCTGGCTGCACCAATCAGAGGGCCTAACAGCAGGCCGGGGATGGCGAAGAATGCGCCCACAATACCGCCGATAAACGCTCCCCAGACGGCGGTTTTACTCGCCCCCGTATATTTTGCCCCCAACGCGCCCGCGACATAATCCATTGCCGTGCCGAAAATGGCGACAACGGCAAGGAAAATGAGTGTGCCGGAACCGAAAACCTGATAGTCGCCGGCATAGCCCAACAGCCATGCGCCGACAAACATCAAGCCCAATCCCGGCAAGGCGGGGTAAATCGTGCCAAAAATGCCGACCGCTATGGCAATCAGACCGAGGATAATCAGGATGGCAGTCATCGCTTTCTTTCAAATATGAAGTGGTATAACGGCAGTATTATGGGGATGTTTCGGCTGATTTCGATAAGGCGGGATGCAAGAAAATGAAAATTTATATCGGGATGTTGCAGCTTGGGATAGGGAATTGAGCATTGCAGGATATTTCATTGAAAGGTGGTTTAAGAGACTTCGAATAGATTTTTGTATGAACATAAATCCTTGTCTGCAAAACAAGCCAGACATTCTTGCGTTGAACAGGCTTTCTTGAAAAAAGGTCGTCTGAAAAATGAATTTCGGTATTTTCAGACGACCTTTGGTGTCTTAATTTCAGTAAAACATTGTTAATAACGAGTGCTTACTCTATAATCACGCCCGATTTAATCGAATAAAGTGTTGGTATTTAAAATAAAAACAAAAATATGGATATCAGATGTAATGCAACAGCAGCTTCCGCCGATATCCGCTTTAATCCGTTTCCTCTTCAAGATTTTTTTTACAAACAATGGAGTGTTCATGTCCACAATGTTTTTTATCCAGTTCGCCATCGTACTGGTGTGTATCTTAATCGGCGCGCAGGTCGGCGGCATCGGCTTGGGCGTGCTCGGCGGTATCGGGCTGGCGGTTTTGGCCTTCGGTTTCCATCTTGAGCCGACCAGTCCGCCGATTGACGTGATGCTGATGATTATGGCGGTCGTTTCCGCTGCCGCATCGATGCAGGCAAGCGGCGGTTTGGACTATATGATTAAAATCGCCACCCGCGTTTTACACCGCAATCCGAAATACATCACTTTCATCGCGCCTATGGTGACTTATCTGTTTACCGTACTGGCAGGCACGGGACACGTCGCTTATTCGGTATTGCCCGTCATTGCCGAAGTCAGCCGCCGCAACGGCATCCGTCCTTCCCGTCCGCTGACGATGGCGGTCATCGCGTCGCAATTCGCCATTGTTGCCAGCCCGATTGCGGCCGCGGTCGTCGCCTGCGTGACCTACCTTGAACCGCAACACATCACGATGGCTGATGTGCTGAAAGTGACTGTTCCTTCAACTATTTTAGGTATCGGCCTTGCCTGCATATTCGTCAACAAGCTCGGCAAAGAGTTGAAAGATGACCCGCATTATCAGGCGTTGCTGAAAGACCCGGAATATGTAGAAGCCAACGAAAAAGATTCGACTGAAGTATCCAATGCGCCTGTCAGCAAAGAGGCGAAACTTTCGGTCGGGATTTTCCTTGCCGCCGCATTGCTGGTGGTGGTCATGGGTGCCGTACCGGAGTTGCGCCCGACTTTCCAAACGGAAGAAGGCCCGAAACTGATGGGCATGGCGCACACCATCGAAATCGTCATGCTTTCCGCTGCCGCGCTGATTATCCTGCTTTGCAAACCGAATGGTAACGCGATTACCAAAGGCTCGGTGTTCCACGCGGGGATGCGCGCCGTCATCGCCGTATTCGGCGTGGCATGGCTGGGCGACACATTGATGCACGGTCATTTGGCCGAAGTCAAAGAAACCGTATCGCATTTGGTCGAAACTGCGCCGTGGACTTTCGCGTTTGCCCTGTTCGTTTTGTCCGTCTTGGTCAACAGCCAAGGGGCGACCGTTGCAACGCTGTTCCCCATCGGTATTTCGCTGGGTATTCCCGCTCCGATTATCATCGGCACGTTTGTCGCGGTGAACGGCTATTTCTTCATTCCGAACTACGGCCCGATTATCGCGGCGATTGATTTTGACAGCACGGGTTCGACCAAAATCGGCAAATTTATTTTCAACCACAGCTTCATGATCCCCGGCCTCTTGAGCATGGCGTTTAGCTTGGTATTCGGTTTGCTGCTGGCGAATTACTTCTTTTAAGGTCGTCTGAAAAAAGGTCGTCTGAAAACACAAAATAGGTTTTCAGACGACCTTTGCTATATCTTTCCGGCAAAAATCTTATTCGCAATGAAGCGAGCGCGTTTTTTCGGCGAACGAATCCATAGCAATTTTGCACATGGTTTCACGTTGCGTTAAATCGGCGGCAGGCAGGGATTGAAACAGGAATTTTGTATTGTTGCGCTGAAAATCGGATTTGGCGCCCGCCTTTTTGTAACAATTCTCCGCGCGTGTGAAGTATTGTTGGCAGATTTTGGGCAGCTCTTCAAAGGTCAGCGGTTTATGTTTATGCATGCCGTGAGCGGATGCGGAGAATGCCGATGCCGTTAAAACAAGGGCGGTGAAGAATTTTAGAGGTGTTTGCATGATGCACTCCAGTTAAAAAATGGGGCAAAGCAGGCAGGCGCAAGGTCAATCCGCCTGCTTTGACAGATTGGTTTCAGCTATCGCCGACGTTTAAAAAAATATGCGCTTTGTATTTCGCATTTGTTGCATTTTTGCCTTACGCGCCGTGTCGGTATTGAGTAAGCAATGCCATCCATTGCTTCAACTCTTGCGCCGGATACGGGGCAATTTGCGGATAAAGGTCGTCTGAAATACCGTTTTCAGACGACCTTTAAGCGTGTTTTAACGAGGCAGACCGCGTTCCCATGCGCGGCGGGCGCGTTTGCAGGCAAGCTGTTCTTTCCAATTCATGTAACGTGCTTTAAAGCGGGCTTTCATGAAGTCGTCGAACTTGCGCTGTACGGTCAGGTTCCACAGGCTATGCGCCTTAACCGCCCAGCTTTCATCCCATGCGCGCAGGGAGATGGAGAATGAGCCGTCAAGGTATTTCATCCAATGCCACCAGCCGGTCGGCATGAACAAGGTATCGCCGTATTCGAGGAAACATTCGATGCCTTCGATGCCTTCAAGCTCGGGGAAACGTTCCGTATCGGGGTTGTCGACGTGGTAGTCTTCCAGCGCATAAGTGGCGAAAGGAATGCGGAACAGGCGCTCTTTCCATTTGTAATCGAACAAGATGATGTGTTTCTTGCCGAAATGCGTATGGAAGATGTGCGCCATATCGATGTCGTAGTGCAGGAAGGTTTCCGAACCTGCACCGCCGAAAAACAGGGTAGGGTAACGGTCTAAGAATCCGCCCATCAGCTCTTTGGGGAAAACGTAATCGTTCAGCAAGGCGGGAGCGTGTTTGATGGGGTCAAATAAGAAAATCCGCAAATCCGTCGGTTCGCGTTTGATCAGATCGATATAATCGCTAAAGCGCATTTCCGTACTGGCGGCGTTAATCGGCGCGGAAGGGTCGGCTTTGGCGCTGTCGTACAAGGGGACGACGATATCGCCGACGGTTTCTTTCATATAGTCCAGCGACCATTTGTCACGGGCAGGCCAGTTGCGGGTCAGTCCTTTGATCACGACGGGACGGCGCGGCTTGAGATAATTCTGATAAAAATCTTCGCGGCTGATGTCATCAACAACATCAATCGGAGTAAGTTTGAAACCCATAAGCAAATCTCTTTTTGGAATGTAAGACTGATTTTAAGTGAATATTTCGGAAGGAGGCAAGCGATGTTTCAGACGACCTGATTGGAATCAAGAATCGCGGTTAACTGTGATATTATGTCGATATAAATATTCCGTCCGAAACGCTTATGAACGATGCAGACGATTATTTGGGCAAGATGCCTTTTTTTATTGTATTCCTCGACCCGCTGCACACGGATTTCCACAGCAGCGGCAAGCCTCTGAACGAATACATCGCCCGCCATCCGCTGATGCACGACAAGCTGCACCGCCCCGCTTTTGCCGCCAAAGTGTTGGAAATGGCGGCAAACAGCAGCAATATGCGTGTATTTGTCCGCAAAGCAGATGCGCTGATTAAGCATCCGCTGCATTATATTGTCCGTAACGGCGTTTTCCGAACCGAAGAGCAGATGTGGGCGTTTATCAATTCGCCCGAAAACATTGCCGCCGTCAAACAACCCTAAAAGGCCGTACCCCATGCTTTTGTTCATTGATAACTGTTATTCTCGTCCGTAACGGTTCTATTTAGTTCATATCATTTTGATAAGCCTAGTATTTATTACTGTTTTCTGTTCATTTTGGTTTATATTTGTTCGTAGCAATCCGTTGAAAAAGAGGGTATGATTTTGGGTATCAACTCATTCATACCCCTTTTTTTATGCTTACCGATACCCAAATCCGCAAGGCAAAGCCACAAGAAAAGCCGTACAAGCTGACGGACGGCAACGGGCTACATATCGTCATCAATCCGAATGGTTCGAAACTATGGCGGTACCGGTTCAGACTTGACGGCAAAGAGTCCGTTTTCGCTATCGGGGCATATCCTGATATATCATTGGCTGAAGCGCGTGAAAGACGGAAAGAGGCGCGGTCACTCGTATCGCAGGGCATCAACCCCGCGCATGACAGGGCTGCCAAACGGAAAGAGCAGCGCAGGCAAAATCGAAACACGTTTGAGGCAATCGCTGAAGAGTACCTGTCATCTAAGACAATCAGCGATGGCAGTATTAAAGCCATACATCGTATGCTTAAAAAATACGCCTATCCAATCATCGGGGACACGCCGATAACCAAAGTAACGCCGCGTCAGATTATGGAGTGTCTCGATGTTTGCAAAGATAAAGGCGTTATCGTGTCAGGCATATACACCCGCCAACACATGAGCGCGGTTTTTCTTTATGCGATCCGAACAATGCGGGCGACGAATGACCCGACTTTAGCGTTTGCCGGGTATCTCAAACGCCCCGAAATAACCCACGCCAAAGCCATGACCGCCGAACAAATCAGGGCGTTCAAGACAAGCCTTGCAAACTATAATGGCTCGTTCGTCGTCAAAAAAGCCGCGCAGTTATTGCTATACACAGCCGTCCGCACGATTGAGGCAAGGCGGGCTGAATGGGTTGATATTGACCTTTCCGCCGCGATTTGGCGCATCCCCGCGAACAAAATGAAAAAGTCGAGAATGCACGTCGTGCCATTGTCGTCTCAGGTTGTCGAGTTACTCAAAGAGCTACACGCGGTTACGGGAAACGGGCGGCTACTTTTCCCGAACAGTAAACGACCCGATGATATGCTGTCGGCCACAACCATAAATAGAGCATTGGAGTACATGGGACTGACAATATCGGGGCATGATTTTAGAGCGACACTTGCAACCAACCTATCAGAGATGGGATATGAGCATGAGTACATCAAGGCGCAGCTTGCCCATGCCAAAGACAATCAAACAGATGCGGCATATTTTCATGCCAAATTTATCAATCAACGCCGCCAAATGTTGCAAGATTGGGCGGACTTTGTAGATTCACTTTAAGTTTATTCTGTTATAAATCAGTGTGTTAGATACTTTTTGATAAATTTATCAAAAAACCTATTGCATTACCTCGTTTAACGAGGTAATATGCACACATGGACGGACAACAAAGACCGCCGAAACCGATTAACAGGGGCAAAAGGAAAAATATCATGACTACCGTAAAACTTACCGTAACCGCTAAAATATTTGATGGCGTACAAACTACTGAGCAGCAGGTTGAGCGCAAATATTCCATCGAGTGGCACAAAGGATATGCCGGCATCCGAAACGAAGATGGCTACTTTGTACAAGACATCTCTTTAAAAGGTCTTGAAACGAAAGAAGAACGGATGCAGCACGTTGTCGATACCCTCAAATCTTGGAAATAAACCAACCACGTCGCGCCCGGGCTGACAGGGGCTTATAGGAGCAAAAAATGAAATTCTCAATAAACATCATCAAAACCGAAAAAACTGAAGTAAAACGTCAATACGAAACTGTTACACGATTCAACCGGATCAATACTGGCGAAACAAAAGAAGCGGAGTTTAAGCCCGAACAAAATATTTTAATTGTAGATGGGGAAGCTTTTACAGTTCATGAAGTTTCATTCAAATTCATTACGATTGGAAACGAAAATATTAAAACTGCTCAAATCATGACATACAAAAACGGGGAACAACATTTATTCTATTCACTTGATGTACCTGCATTTTGGGATATGTTCGATGATTTAAATTGGGGTAAAAAAGTATTTGGCGGATATGTGAAGAATTAAGCTTTGGAGATATTGATGATTGAGAATTTTGAGCTTGGTTACACACCGGCAAACCTGAAAGCCCTACGCCAAGAGTATGGGTTGACACAGCAGAACGTTGCCGATATAACACAATCAACACTAAAAACCGCCCAAAAATGGGAAGCAAGCCCAAGCATGATCAGTTATGCAAATATGCCTCACACCAAATGGCTTAAACTTTTGGAATATTTGAAAAATAAATGAGAAGAGGCCGTCTAGATTCAGACGGCCTTTGCCTTATTTAATAGTGTCAGTCAACGCCTTATGCCGCGCCTTGCAGTCGTTGTACAAACCGATAACTTGCAACGACCACGGCAGTATATCCGCGCCTGTTCCGCCCTCAAGTTTGGGCAGTTTCGGGCATGGCTGTACTAAATCGGCAGGCGGTTTAGTCGCCGTCGGTAATGGCGGCGTTGATGACTGACACGCCATCAGAATCGACGCAGATGTTACGATAGACAACACGTTCAACGAGTTTCGGCACTTGTACATAGCGCACCCTTTCTTTTTCTTCGCGCACCGCTTTTCCTGTCTGATACACGACAGACGTTTTGCGGTCTTCTTTAGCTTTTTCAATTGCTGCATCTTTCAGACGACCTGAAATTTCAGCGGCCATTTCATCGCGTCCGCGTCGATATTCCGCTTTGCGGTCGGCTTGCCATGCGCCGATACAGATTGCGATCACAACTAAAACCGCAATCAATTTCCAATTTTTGAGCAACGTTTCGACCATAATTCAGCCATATCCTTATAGGTTTTAATCTCACGTTCGGCAAACTCAAAAGCCGTTAGGTCTGCGTTTTCGCTGGCTTCGCGGCTTTTTTCTTGCCATTCCGTGATTTTCTGTTTTGCAAAATCAACGGGATTCATGCCCAACCTCTAAACGTGCAGACCGGGTAAATAGACGGTTTTCCCGCCTTTTTTGGTTGCGGTCATGATTTGGTTACGCATTGGGCTGTTACGACGGAAACCGACATGAACCCATGCACCGTCGCCACGTTCGGGAAATTCGAGAATCAATTGGTCGAATGTGATTTTCCCCTCGTCACGCATTTTGATGATTTCTTTCGCAAACGCCAAAGAAGTTAAGCCGATGGCATCGCAGTCAGCAGCCAAGCCGAAACGGTGGGCAGATGTTGGCGACCCGCCGACCGCCTTGTTCACACGCTCGCTACGAAAGCATGAAGTTACGACAATTCCGCGCCCAACATAAGCGCGAATTTTTTCAAGCTGCTCCGCCGTGTATTGGATATTGCCCATTTCAGCGGCAGACGGCACGTTTGGAATACCTAAGCGACGCGCAGTCTCGCTTCGCGTCAGTTCTTTTAAGCTAAAGTGTTCGGTGATTTGCATTTCTTGTCTCCAAATAAAAAGGTCGTCTGAAATTCAGACGACCTGTTGTTGAATTAATCTTTATCGACGAATTTACCCGCCGTTTTCTTGACCCATTTAGTCATAATGCTTGGGGCTAGGCTTTTGACGGTATCCATCGCATGACCTGTCAGGATGCCGACAAAAGCACCGGCTACCGCGCAAGTCCACACTTGATTTACCATCAAAAACCGTTCTGCTACTGCCGCCGCCGCAACCGCCGAAATCAAGGCTTCAAACAGGCTTGATACTGGTGCGTCATGGTCTTTCATACTCGACCAAACGCTACCGACGATGCCGCCCCCTATGGCAAACAGATAGCCGAATTGAAAAAAATCGTGCATCATTCCCCCTTCTGTTTTCGTTTAAATTTATTCTCCGAAAACAAGAATTTAAGTGAGTTATTTCCAGCGAGTAAGCACAGAAAAGCCAAGACGGGCGGGATGACCATGCCTGTATGTGCAGGCGGATAAGCTGCCCAAAACGCATAAGCCGTCAGATACCAAATAAAGGCTGATATCAACAACATATAGCCCGACAGAACCTCCCCTTTGAATGTCTGCCAGTACATCGCCGCCAACTGCAACACGCCGACCCCGCCGAAGACCAGTATCAGCGTCAGTTCCGAAATGTCTTTGAACTTGTAGTAGATGGGCCAGTTGTAGATATCATTTGGAGAGAACGCGAAGACCAGCGCATAACCAATCATCGAACAACCGCTGACAAACTCAACTGCCCGCGTACCCGTGCCGAACAACCAACGCTGAAAGCGAACGGGAAGAAATCGAAGTTCAAAGGCATATTTAAGCCATTGAATAGACTTGCTCATTTAAAAAAACCTCCATAGAAAAAAGGTCGCCCTTTCAGACGACCTGCCACTTACACCAATTTAAAATCACGACCCATCTTCTTCAGTAGCTTCGCCATGTCCTTTTTATGGACAAAGTCGCCGCCCGTTGTGTTGATGATAATCGTGCTGTTATCGCCACCCGACTGCCCCGCCATTTCACGGATTGTCTGCGCGTGTTCCGCAGGCAAAACCATCTCGTTTTCGTGCAGTTGGGTTAAGGGGTTGATGCCTGCGGGAATATCCCACCCGCCGGCAGCCGACGGAATCCGCGTTGTGGTTGTGGTTGTTGAAGAACCACCGCCGCCCATCAATCCCATTACAGCCGCCATCATTGCCGCCATTGCTGCGACGGCAAGAATAGGGCCTACATACGGAATGCCAGCCTGTGAAGCTGCCGCACCTGATGCTGCCTGAACAGCGTTACTGCCGACGACCGCCGTCGTTTCCGTTGCTTTGGTCGCCGCAGTCTTAGCCGCAGCCGCCGTTTCCAACGTCTCTTTAGTCCCGAAAATCATTTTATAAATCGCCGATTCCTGAACCATGCGCTGCATCATGCCTGCAAGTGGCTTTGTAACCATTTCTTGAATAAAGGTTTGCCCCATACTCTTGAAAAAGTTATTCATCGCCGTTCGGAAATTCTGCGTTCGTGACAACATAGCGGAGAAAGCCTGCCCCATCTGTTGCTGCGCTTCTTGCCAAACGTTCTTGCCGCCGTCTTGCAGCATTTCCATAACGTTGGGCGCGTCTTTCCGGCGTTGGTTTTCGCGCTTGCCCTGATTCTTGGTTTGCTCGCGTTCGTGACCTTGCCCAAGTTCCGCCATCTGCTGTTTTAGCTTGTCGATAGCCGATTGGCTGTATGTCGGGTCTTGCTCGGCAAGTGCGATCCGTTCTTGCAATGCGTCATAGGCGATTTGGTAACGGCGGTTTTCAAACTCGATTTCCAAGTCTAGGCGTTCGAGTTGAGAAATGCGCCCGGCGGCTAGGGCTTGGTCTGCCGCATCCTTTTCCATATCCAGCTTGTGTTTATCCAGCTTCTCCCATGCCGCCACTTGATTGATTTTGGCTTCGGTCGATTGCTTGGATAACTGGTCTTCAAGGGTCAGGATTTTCTCACGCAGCTTCAAGCCTGTTTTACTGCCAGCGTCAACCGTTGCCAGTTTTGCGCGCCAGTAAGCGGCTTCCCGCGCCAAATCCCACTCTTGATGGGACAGCGTTTCGCGCTGCATTTCACGGTGTGCAAGTTTTTGGGCTTTGATTTCCTCTTCCCATGCCTGCATCGGGTCTTTAGCTGCGCCGGCATGACCGCCGCCACCGCCGCTTCTACCCTTGCGCCCGCCGCCTTTGCGACCACTTCCGCCACCGCCGCCGCCTCCACCACCGCCAGACGGTACGCGAGATTTTGGTATACCACCACCGCCACCACCGCCGCCGCGCATGGCTTTTTGCTCGTGAATCAGGGCGGCGCGGGCTTTGATGTTGTCAATCGCGTTTCCAACGCGGTCTTTCGTCATGCTGTCAGATATTCGACCGCCAAGCCCGCCGTCGTCCATCCGCCCAATCTGAACATTATTCAGCTTGTCGATGCCCGATACACCAACCATCGACGCGGCTTTGTTGGCATAGTCAATCATGCTGTTAATCATGCCGACCGCTCGGTTTACCATCCACTCAATCGCAGAGATAAACACGTTGCCGATAGCCTTACCAAGATTCGCGAAGAATTGCGGCATATTGTTGGCGGCTTCTTTAATCAGCATCCAGCCAGTCGCAAATGTGTTGATGTAGGCGTTGACATACGCACCAATAACACTTGCAATCACTGACATGGTACGGCTGAACAATGCCGACCAGCCGCCGACATTTTCATTCAGCCAGCCCGTCACACCGCCAAACCAAGCCTTAATCTCTGCAATCGCCGCCCCGATGGTTTCCGTGATTGCCTGCCAAACCGCTTGAATCACATCAAGCAGATTCGACCAGCCGCCGCCGAAAATGTCGATTTGGTCGCCGAATTGGGCAATCAAGCCGATAACCGCACCGATGGCAACCGCAATCAATCCGAATGGGTTTGCAAGCATGGCCACATTAAAACCGATGACCTGCGCCGTTGCAGCGGTAACAGCAACCGCGAATCCCGCCATGATAGGGACAACTAAATTCAGGTTATCCGCAATCATTTTGATGATTGACGCAATGCCTGACATTGCGCCGCTGTCGTTCAGCAGCCTAGAAATCATGCTTTGCCAGTTGTTTGAGAACACCGTCAGAGCCTGCCCCATCGTCATGGGCATTTTTGCTGCCTGCTCGCCGAATTTTTCCGACGCGCCTGATATAGCTTTAAACAGCACATCCGCCGTCAGTTCGCCCTCGCTGCCCAGCTTTTTAATTTCAGCGCGGGATTTACCCATATATTCCGCAATAGTATCAAGCAGGATAGGGGCGGCTTCGGCGATAGATTTAAATTCATCGCCTTGCAGTACCCCGCTGCCTAACGCTTGCGATAACTGCAAAAGCGCGGCGGCTTGCTGCTCCGCCTGAACACCACCAATAGTCATAGCGTTGTTCGTCGCTTCAGTAAACTGCAAGATTTCCTGTTGCGTGTAGCCGTAGTCTTTCAGGGCGCGGCTTGTCGAAACATACAGGCTTGACGTTGATTCAAGTGATGCGCGGGTATTGTTTGCCACCTCCAAAAGTTGACGCTGTACGGACAAATACTCCGTTTCAGACGACGTGACTTGTCGGACTTGGCTGTTTATCGACTGCATGGCATCGGCAGTATCAAGCAGGGATTTCGCAAATGACAACGTTGCGAAACCGGCTAAAACCGTTCCGATTTTACCCAGTCCGCCTGCCGCCTCTTCTGCCTTATCGCCTGTCTTGGCAAGTTCGGCGTTCAGTTCACTGACCTTTTCCTTGCCGTCGCTGACACCCCCGACAAAATCGGACATATCAATGTCAAACGCCTTTTCCATCGATTTCTGCATTTCAGAAAAGCTGCGCGTCAATTCTGATCGCACCTGCCCGATAGCGTTTTCAATCTGTTTGGAAGCATTCGACGCCGCGCTTGCTGCCTGATTAAAGCCCGCAGCCGTGCCGTTCTCGACGGTTATCTTGATTTTTGTTTCTAAATCGTTCATGCGACCGCCCATAAAAAAGCCCGTGAATCATCACGGGCGTTGTTTCAAATTTAGATTAGGCTTCGACCAATTCGGCACCTGAAAAGACGCTTTGGTCGTTCCCTTGTTCAGCTACTTTCTGATACAGCCAAGCGCGGGACACTTCTTCGTCATCGGGCAGAGCTTCAACAGTAATAGAATGCGAACAAAGCGGATTTCGACCCGCTTCATGCGCCTTTTGGGATACATAGCCGTTCAAGGTTGCTGTCGCGTTGCCGTATTTGTAATCAATACTGACATACTCAATCACATGGTATCTTGCAACCGCCCCTGTGCTTTCGTCTTCGATTTCATGCGAAATTGCGATAATTTGCTTTGCCATGATTTTTCCTTTCAATAGGCATTAAAAAACCCGCAAATGCGGGCAAAAACAACCGTCTTTTCAGATGGCCTTAAATCTTCGGTTTGTCTATAACGATAATCGGATTCCCGGTCGGCCGTCCATTGTACGCAACAACCTGATTAAAATAAGTGGGCGGAATTTGTCCGCACGAAGCAAAAGCCACTGCGTAGCCAAGTCGCCCATCTTTTAAATACGGCGCAAACCGAACGTACTCGCTTTGGAATTTATCCCAATAGTTTGTCGCATGGAAAACGTGGCCGATACTCACCAACTTGTCGCTACCGACCTCTATTCCACGTCCGGCTGCTTGAGTGTCTTCGATATCCACGAAAGACGGCATAGCGCTTGACGACTTACGCCACATAGCAATGCCTCTTCCCTTCTCGCCATTCGCCATAGCCCTACTTATCTCATGGCGAACCTCACGGGCGCGGATTATATTCCAATCGCTGTGATAGGCGAGTGTGCCATCTTCGCGGTACACGTTTAGTCCGTAATCACTAGCACCCTCTGACGTGTTCACCGTGCGGTACACATAAAAATCGGTATCTAACATTTCTGTATTCTTTGCCGCCCCATTAGGATTGAACGCCAACAAATACCAGTTCCCATTTTCCAATAAAAGGGAATTATCCGTTTTCCCCGCCATAAAAACAGAGTCGGCAACACTTGGTAGTCCCGACCCGCTAATATTAAATCCGCCTCCTGACCATGCAAAAAAACTGTCGCCATCTGATTTATAATCAGCAAAAACGGAATAGGTATTTGACGCAGGGCCTAATAAAATTCGGCGGTAACAGTTAACCGCTCCGCCGTTATTATTCCACCAAGTTTCAGTTATATCCTTTAAAGCGAATTTTCGCTCAAAAATCATGAGCTTTTCCTGCCCCAAAAACAAGGGTAACTCGTTAGAAAATACGCCATAATCACTCATCATCTAACTCCACGCCAAACCATAACAGCCTGACAAGAATCGGAAGCGAGAAAATAGTCGACCTCCAGCGTCTTCCAACGGAAGCCAGCCACTTTATTACTGCGAAATACCTCATTCATATCCAATCCATCAATGGCCGCGCCATTTTTCAAAATTAGGGAAACTCGCACAATCTGAATCTTGCCTGCTCCGTTTAGTTGCAAGGCGGTCTTCCCATACATCACAGCAGTATCAATCGTTGAGAAATAATGGAAAAACCGCCCATTCTGCTCATCTGTCATTTCAGGGAAAAAATACTCCCCCTCTTTGGCGCTTTGGCTTGTTGGTAAAGTTACCAAATCAACAAGCATAGCAAGTCCGTCAGTAGGGGGGGAACCGTTCACATGAAGGCCATATTCAACCATAAATCAACCTCTAATCAGTAAGCTTCCCTAAACGCACACGAAGCACACCCTTTGCGTCATATACATCTATTCGCTCATTTGTGATTTTCATGCCAACATTTCCAGATGTAGCGTTCATCGATAAATGCCCATTGTTATTGACAACAAATCGACCATTCCCAAGATTCAGGCTGCCGCCGTTGATATTACCCATATTGGCAGAAATGGCAGACAAGTTGTTCACATACAGCTTATCGGCCGTAATACTTCCAGCCGCCATCTCACGCGCGGTTACGCTTCCAGCGGTCAGGCGGTTTGCGTTCAGCGTGTTTGCCGTGATTTTGTCGCCGTGGATATCCCCAGCGTTCAATCTATCGACAATTGCCTTGCCGTTTACCACCAGTTCGCCGTTCACACCGACACGGTTTTGACGCGTATCAACCGTAAATGGGAAAACGTCGGCTTTCCCAGTCGCACCGATACCGAAACGGTCGGCATTGACGATGAACTTGCTTTCAGGCGTGCCGTTTTTCGGCGTGGTTGCCAAGCCGAAGCCTGCCACTTTACCGTTAACGTCCACCTTGACCGTGTATTGCGCCTCCAAACCGTTGATGCTTTTCGCGTGGGCTTGTACCGTCGCTTTATTGCCGTCAGCGGTTGACTGGGCTGTCGTGATACGCTCGCCAAGCGATTTGATGTCGCCTGTCGCCTTGGTTAAGGTCGTCTGAACTACCTGAACCGTACTGCGGATTTCCTGCAAACCGTCATTGTCTTCAGGTGCAGGTGTCCAGTCGGTCGCTACCGTTCCGCGTTCCAGTTTCACATTTGAAACCTTGATGGATTCTGATGTCTGATACCGCGCCTGAACGATGATGTTGCGTAGAGCCTTGACCTCTTTGGCAACCGTGTGTTTGGCAACGAGACGTTGTTTCAGCGTTTTTGTCGTACCGCTGATTGCTTCATCGTACCAAGCGGAAAAATACCCGATAGAGTTATCGGCATAGGTTACGGAAAATTCCGCACCGATTCTCGGGTATGGCTTGCCGTATGGCGATGTAGCGTTCGTCAGTTCGATATCGCACGAGATAATCAGGCTGTCGTCTTGCTTCAGTTCCAAAGCAGACGAAACGTCGATAGTAACGTTTTTGGTCTGATTGTTCCCACTGACTCTCAACACTTTTGCTTCGTTACCGGTGGAAAGAGCGTAGTTTCTTCCCCCTACTTTAAACGCGTCGAGCCGAGAAGAAAGGGTCTGTACTTCTCTTTTACTGTCCTCCTTCGCATTTTTGATGCGTTCATTAACGCTACCTGTGCCGTTGCCGTCAATCAGGTTGATTTTATCGCGCAATGACCTGTTCAGATTACTTTCCGACAGGTCGGTCGTGTTGACGTCATAGACGGTAAAAGCCACGCTATTGCTGATTTTCAAGGAGTCTTTACCGAAGCTGTCATAGCCCGCCGCGCGCAAATGGTAGGTTTTTCCTTTCTCCAGCGGTTTTCCGTTACATTTTGCGATGGTTACAAACGTTTCCGCGCCGTCATAGACTTTGTTTGCGTCTGTGGTCGGTACGGCTGCGTTTTCGGAAACCCAAACGATAATTCCTGCAAAGTCTTCTTCGGCAGGTTTTTGGCAAGTAAAAAACGCCTGTTTCAAACCGCTGTCGATAGCGATGCCTTGCAATGCTGCTAATTGCGGATTTTGCGCCGCGATTTGTGCCCAGTTGCCCGTTTTGCCGGTAACGGCACGTCCGCGAACCTTGAAAACAATATCTCGTACCTGACCGCCGTCGGCTCTCATATCCGCCTGCGTGTAGGTGTAGCTGTTGTCAACAATACCGCTGACCGTCCGCAAACGGCGTTGGCTGTTGCCTGCGTAGATTTCCACGTCGTAGGTATCTGCGCCGTCCAACTTGTCCCAAGCGATGACGGCTTCTTTGCCGTATGCCCAAGATGATGTCAGGCGTAGATTTTGGATTTGCCCAAGCGGCGCGCCCTTGATGGTGTAAGAGTACGCAGGAACGGACGCTAAATCTTGAATGCCGCCGCTGAAAACGTTGTACGAAACCAGCTTGACCCAAACAGTCCGACCAATCCAGTTACGCGGGACGGCATATTTGAACAATGCTTCGTCGATACGCGCGAACTTACTGCCCGCCGCGTGTGCGTCGATAGCCGAACCATATGCGCCGCGCGTCAGGTTGCCCAACGTGTAACGACCGACGCCTTTCAGTTCGGCGTTGGCGTATGCCAAAAACTCGCCGTCAACGTAGCACAACGTCAGCAAATCGCGGCTGTCCTGCTCCGTGCCGCCTGTGATTTGACCCGCTGAAATTTCCACACTTAGGGTGTTGGTGCGGTCGAAAACCGCGCCGCTTGGCAAAGCAGCGGTCAGCGAACCGAAACGCGCCTTGTGGTTGACCACGCCGACGCGCGTGTAGCTGTCGCCGTCGGTTGACACCCACACTTCAGCACCGCCCCACATATCGCCGCCGGCGGTTGCCATCCAAATTTGCGGTTCGCCGCCTGTCAGTTGCAACGGGGCTTCGAAGATAACAGGCGCATGGGCATTGCCCGGCGAAACGTTGTAGTCTGCCGAATAGCCCAAAGACGGCTGCGTCGGGTATTCTGATACGGTATGGACGCCAAGCGGGTAATCTTCCGCCTTAACGGATAAGACGCCTTCTTCGTCTTCTTCGATTTCCGTGATACGGACGGGGGTTTTATTCAAGCCAAGCCCTGCGTCAGTCAGGGTTACAATGTCCATCGGCTCAAGCAGGCAGTATTTCCAGCCAAGCTTAAACTCATATTCGTTGCGGACGTACAGGGCGCGTTGCAGCAGTTGTTGTGCTACCTTTTGCGCTACTTTGCCATCACAAATGCCGTGCATTTTGACGGCTTCTTTCGGGCGCAATCCGTACTGCTCAATGTTCGCCTGGTCTTTCACTTCGGCGATGGCGACGTTGTAGTCGTTATCGCGGTCGAGATACTCGACTTGGATTTGATTAAATGCGTCAGCATTGGTTTTGCGCTCGACGTTTACAGGGTCTTCCGCGCCTGAGACGATAAAATCGTCATCGGTCAGGTCGTAGATAGCTTTGTTGTCGGCAACATATGCCGCGCCGTTGCCCGAATAATTGCCGTCGCCGTAAGGGACGATTTTCAGACGACCTTGCGAAAACACCGCTGCACTATTGGTCTGCTCCAGCAGTTCGGAAATGTTCCGTTGCGCCTCGCCCTGTTCCGTGTAGGCAGGGCTTAGAAAAATGCCGACCGCACGGCAATAATTGCTGTATCGGTCGGTATCTCCAATACTGTCAACGGGAAACCCGCAGCCGTAGCGTTGGTTCGTCAACAGGTCGCGGATAATATCGCGCGGGTTTGCGTCGGGAATGTTGCCGGAGTAGCCCAGTTTCCCGATGACCTCGAAATTGTGTTGGTAGATTTGCGCGGATTTCGTCAGTTCGTAATTTGGGCTGCACAGGTAGGCGGTGCCGGAATAGTTCAAGGCTTGGTTTTGGTGCTTCGCCTGCGCCAAATGCGTCCATAATGGCTGCTCGTCGCCGCCGCGCATAAGCGTCAGGCGCAACTGTGCCAGCGAGTCGAACTTTTCCTTGTCGCGCCAAATACGACCAACGCCGCTAATCTCACCCTCACACAAAGCAAGCATGACGGCGGCTTCGTAGGTGTAAGCAATATCGACTTGCTTTACACCGCCGCCGCCTTTGCCGCCTTGCTGTGTTGTGGTCTTGTTTTCTATGGTAACAAAGTCGCCATACCAAATCAGATTCCCGGCTACACGGGTTCTGCCGTAGATGACAGGTAGGGTCAGCCCTTGTGATGACTGTTGTACCTGTAACGATAAAATCCGTTCTTCTGCCGATGTAATGGTTGATGATTTACCGCCCATAGAAAACCTCTAAATATCAATCTACTAAATGCGCCTCATACCACAAGCCAAGCAAAGAGCCTGCGTAGTTGGTTGCAATATCAAAGCCTGTTTCTGTTGCATTGCCCTGATACGAAATTCTCGCTTGTGCAGTCACTAAATCCAAAGTCACTTTGACAAACGGCTTTTTGCTGAACGGTTTTTTGAACTTGACCGTCATAAATTCATTGTTTGCAGGATTTGTCAGGAAGTCCGCCCGCGCGATATACGCCGCCTGATACTCTTTGCGGGTGTCAGCAATTTCATCGATACGCGCTACGGCGGCGGCAAGCTGTTTTCGCAAGTCGCTGTCGTCGTATGTTGCACCACCGCCCTTAGGCAGGTCAGAAAGTTGCTTCTTGACGGCTTCCAGTTCTTTTTTGATTTCGGCGTCGTCATAACTGCCGCCGCCACTACCGCCACTGCGGCCACCACCCAGCCCGTAGGCTGATACCTCAATGTTCATTCAGTACCTCCAACGTAAAAAATTTCACTTCGCGCCCGTCCAGTTCGGGCTGATTGATGTCGTCCAAAACCACGCCGCGCCCGATGTAGCTGTGAATAATTTTGCCGTCGCCCACCAAAATGGCGGAATGACTAAACGTGCGCCCGAACTTCCACATAGCAATGTCTCCGGGCTTCGGATCGTCCGTCTCTCTGCAAAACTTGGCGATGACCTCTAAATACCGCTCTGTGTCGCGGTGCAGATGCCAGTCGCGGGAATATTTGGGCGGCGTGAAGTCATCGGGGACGATGCCGACCGCGCCGTAAACTCCGACAAGCAACATGGCACAATCCACGCCCGCACCCTTGACCATTGCGAAATGATGATAGGGCGTACCAAGCCATGACCGCGCCTCTTCGATGATTTGTTCTCTCAAATCCATTTCAGACGACCTCTTAAACCACCGTGTCAGCAGACGGGATATACGGGAATCCGCGAAAATGCACGACGTTATTGAATTTGTTTTTGCAAGTATCCTGACGCTTATTGCAGCCCGGATAAACCTTGAACACATCGCCTGCTTGCGGCGGGTAGGGTAGGCGTAGGGCAAACTCGAACGTATTGCCGCTATGCGCCTTAACCGTCCTGCTCAAGCCGGCGTTCCGACCGCTTGTGAACTTAATCACGCCCTGTGAGAACCACCCGTCAGGCTGCGTCAGATTGTGTTTCAGCGCATTGCCTGTTTGGCTGCTTTCGGTTACGCGACCGTCCACCGTGAATTTCTCACGGTTGACCTTGCAGCCCTCGTCATAGAGCGTTCTCATGCAACCCGCCTGATAAATGTTGCGCGGGCTTGATACGTTCAAAAGCTCGATGTCGGATTTGACGTCAACCTTTACAGACGACCTGCTGCCCGATACATCCGACACGCGTCCCGAAAAGATATTCACAGCACCAACGGGGCGAAGTTCGGCAAGAGAGCCGTTAACATCGGCAACCGACCGCAAATCAACGCCTGAAATCCTGATGGAATCAGACGTTTGGTATCGTGCCTGTATAATCAGGCTGCGTATTTCCTTGACCGTCTTGCCTGCGGGGATTTCATGTTTAGCCGAAATGCGATCAGACAGTGTTTTTGTACTACCGCTGACCGCATCTTCGTACCAGCAGCTAAAATAGCCGACGGAATTGTCGGTATAGGTTACAGACAACTCAGCACCGATACGCGGATAGGGCTTGCCGTAGATTGACGTTGCGTTTTCAAGCGCAATATCACATGACAAAACAAACTCATTCGGCAAATCGCCGCGAACTTGTAGCGTTTTGGTCTCGGTTCGATTCACTCCCGAAACTTCCAAAACCGCTCCCGCATCTTCGACCATGTTGCCGATAGATGACGCACCGACACCGAAGAACACACGGTCTATCTTGACCCGCGCGCCGTCCAACACGCCGCCCAAAGCAGCTTCAGCCCATTGCAAGCCCTCAAGCCTGTAATCAGGGTCGGAAGCGATTTGCAGGGTATTGGAATCCACGTCCAAGCCGACAGCGATACGGGTTGCCCCGCGCTTGATAATCAGCTTATGCGCCTCGTAGGTCTGTCCATCCCAAACGACGGGCATATCCGCGCTGGTATGCCGTAGCACCTGCCCGCCCGAAAGCGTGATGGTGTACAAATCCGCCATCTGAAACTCGTCGCTACCGTGCAGCAAATCAATCAGTTCTTTTGTCGCTGTCTTCATAACTTAACGCTCGTAAACTCAATCTTTTTGGCTGCCCACAGGCTGCCCAAAACGTTTTCAAAATCCACCGTATCAGACGTAAATCGCACGCGGAAATAAAAACCGCCCGTCCATGTAATCGGACGACCAGGTGCTTGCGGTGTATTGAAAACCAAAACGCCTTTATCGGTAACGGAATAATCGCGCCCATACGTCAACGCTACGCCGCCCACTTTGACGGCGGGGCGCTCTTTGACTGCCAAGACAGGCTCGATAAAACCGCCCATTGAACGGACAAGCTGGTAACGTGTTACGCCTTGCACCGTGTTTCCGATAGGCTGGTCGGTTACGGCGTTGTCGGTAGGATCTTCGTACAAAAAACTTTCGAAGCTGCCTTTGCGGGCATTAAAGAATCCCGCCAGTTTTTCCAACTCGTTTACGGACGCCTTTGTCCGCAATACCTCGAACGACAGAGAGAACCGCCATTGCGGGTAAGTGTAGTAGGCGGTTCGAAATTCACGGCCGCTCGCTGATTTTTGCGTACCGGTACTCCATACCGCCGTTTTCTTCCGCCCCCACTTCAAGCCGGGGAACGTGGGAAAAATCGCATTGCCCATTAGATAATTCCTTTCGCTTTCAGCAGAGCGTCAAATTCTTCTTTTGGCAGTTCGTTACCGCCAAGCATACCGATGGCTTCGGCTTCGTCCGCTTCGCTCTGTACGACGCTCGACGACGGCTTAATGCCCATGTACGACGCTACCAAGATATGCACGGGCGGGTGTTCGCGCCAATACTCGTTCAAATGCTGGATTCGCGGCAAATCCAAGTTGTCGGCGACGTAGTCCCACGTCCAGCCGGTAGAGGCGCAGACGTGGGCAATCATCGCACCGAAACTCAGTCCGCCGCCTAAGCTTCCCCCGCTTGTGCGGCTTCCTGCTCTTTGCGTTTCAACCCTGATACATCCATCACGGCGGCAAACACTTCATTCATGTTGCCGATGTCGATTAAGTCGGCGACTTCTTCGCGGGTCATATCGGGATAATTGCGTTTCATAGCGGCATGGGCGCAATCGATAACGGTAGAGATTTGTTTTGCGTCTTGGACATTGCCGTCAAACGTACCGATACGTTCTTGCAACTGCTCCAGTGCGCCAAGTGCGATAGGTGGGATAACGTAATTTGCGCCGTTTAATTCAACGGTTACGCCTTTAATTCGTACTGTCATTTTTGTTTCCTTGATTCAGGTCAAATAAAAAGACCGCCCTTTCGGACGGTCTGCACGGATTACTCTTGGATCCACAACGTGCCGACTTTAAAGCCCGCTTCATCGGTTTGTGCCGTGAAGTCGATTTCAGGGACAGAAAAGTCATCGTTTTTGGTCGAGAACAAGCCCAGTTTACCGCTGGTTACGCTTTCCAACTCCAGCAGGGCTTTTTTACCCTTGAACTGTGTCAGGTATTTCAGCTTAAAGGTCGGCGTGTTGCCCATCGCCAAGTTTGTCAGTTCAAGTTTCTTGGCTGACGGCATGGTTTGGGTATAGGTAAAGCTTGGGTAAACGGTCTTACCCTTATCCGCTTCAGCAAAGGTGTACAAGCCTGTTGCGGACACCATGTATTGCCCAGCTGTCGGATTGCTGGCGACCTTGATGTATGCCGTACCATCGCTACCCATTACACCCGCGTCCTCGACGAAGCGACCGCCGTTAGGGGCGGTTGCCTGCACGGTATATGCGCCGCTTGCAGGAATCGCTTTACCCGTTACATCCGCCCAGAGTGCTTTCATCGTGCCGGTTGCATATTCCGCGCCGAAAAACAGGGTATTCAGGGCGAGACCGTTGATTAACGCACCCTTGAATTTGCCTGACACTTTGACCTTACCTTGTGCGACAGCCAGCGCAAAGCGGTTCTGACCGTAGAACTCTTTCAGTTCCGCCGACAAATCGACGGACATTTCCTGCAAGCCCATGATTCGCACGGGCGTTGCGTTCTGTACACGGTTGCCGTAAGCATCCGTAATCATTTCGGCGAAAACCTCGCCGCTACCAAACGTCAACTGCATGACATTTCCTTTCCAAAATTAAACCGCATTACGCGGCGCAAATCATAATTGGGATAATACAGACCGCCTGCTCGCCAAGCGTTCCCTCGTCGGTTTCGACCGTGCCTTCGACGCGGCAATACTCAACATCCGCGCCATCTACCACTAAAGCCGTCTTCCCCGTGATAGGGTGGACGGCGTTCACGGTATTGCACACCGCGTCAATCAGCGGATTCATGATGGGCGCAGGCGGTTCGCCTGACGTTTGGACGTACAGATACACATCAACGCGCAAAATCCACTTGGTTTCCTGCCCCGTCAGCGTTACCGCCTGCATGTCGCCCTGCGCCATGAATAACGCGGGTTGGTCGTAGCGTTTCACATCGTTCCAGTGCAGCAGCTTTCGGCTCTTGGTAACAAAGCCGTCCAATGCGTCCAGCTTCGCCCACAGCGCGGAATAAATCGCTTCGCGGTTCATCGTAATGCTCCCTCGATGGATTTTTGCAAATCCGCTTCAATCATTGGCTTCATGTCGCGCAAAGCCGACCGCAGAAATGACCGTTCAGGCAGGCGAACATTGCGGGAATGTGCACGAACCTGAACGTATCGCGGGGATTTGAGTGGTCGCCCAAATGCCTGACGAACCTGACGCAAAGATGCCTTGACGTTTACCGTGCCTGCAAAGCCATATTCGTGCGCCTTGCCGTATCGGACGTTCGTGTTTACCTCGCCGATTACCGCACCACCCGAACTGGTTACCTGTTGATGTATCGACCGACGCAGATTGCCCGTCCGTACATTCAACACCTGCCCCGACAAGCGGTTTTGCATAACCTCACGCTGCAAACGTAACGCCGACCGACCGACAGACTGCACAATAGCCGTCTGAACTTTGTCGCCGTAGGAACGCAACACCGCTGCCAAAACATCGCCGCCGATAAACTCCATCCTAAGCATTACACGCCTTTCCGTTTGTACTCGTTGAGTATCGCAAACGCTGACGGGGGAATACCGCCCGATTCACTGAACGTAGAAAAAGCGATGGTTTCGCCTGCAAGCGTTTTGCTCTGTACGCCCTTGTTCTCGATTTCGTTCATGCGCTGCGTTGCGATAATCAAGATGGCTTCCTGAATATCGGCGGGTATGGTTTCATAGCCCGCGCGGTACGATACCTCGACGTTTCGGATCCCCTGTGCAAAACAGGCATGGCGTATCAGCAGCCAATTATCAAAATCCCAGTCGTTCGCCATGCGCCCGTTGATTTTCACGGACGACACGGACAAGACAGGGTATTGATTCAGGACGATGCGGTTTTTACCGTTGCCGTTGTAACGCTCGACGTAGTCAGCCGCTTCGAGTTTGCGCCCGATATAGGCTTCAACAGCCGCCGATACCCCGTCAAGCAGGGTTTGGAAATATCCGTCCTGCTTGTCGTGGGTAACGCCTAGCCGCTGCTTGAATAAATCAAGAGAGACAAGGGCGGTCATCGTTATTCAGCCTTTTCAGTTTCGGCGGTTTGCTCGGCTTCAGCCTGTTCGGCTTCGGCAGGCTCTACCGCTTCAACAGGTTCGGCTTGCTCGGCTTCAGCCTGTTCAGCTTCGGCAGGCTCTACCGCTTCAACAGGTTCGGCTTGTTCGGCTGGCTGTTCTGCCGGCTGCTCGGTCTTGGCTTTGCGTCCGCGCTTGGCTTTTTCAGGTTCTTCAGTAGGCTCGGAGGCGACGTTACCGAAGCCGAACTGATACAGGAATTGTGCCGCTTCGGCGGGGACTTCCACGATACGGTCGTCACCCACTGTGTAGCTTTGACTACCGAATGAAACGTCGGTAAAGCCTTCAGGGGCTTGTAATTTAACCAATTCAGTCATTTTGATTCTCCAAAAGAAAAGGCCGCCTGAAAATTCAGACGACCTTGTTAGGGTTAGACGGCGTTGGTAATCATACCAAATGCAGGCATGAACATACCTTGCAGCAACTCGTCCGCATAGACACCGTACTCATACATACGGGTACGCAGCGGCCACTCGATTTGGTAATACTCTTGGCGCGTACGCACTTGCAGCAGATTGCCCACGCCTTGAACGTAGGCAGGCAGACGGGTCGAATAGAACAAGTAAGTACCGGCAGGCAAGTTCGGGTGTACCACGATGTTCAGTTCGTCGCCTGTAATTTTGTTCAGGTACGATCCGACCACTACGCCCGCGCGAATATTCGCTGCGTTGTCGATGTCAACTTTCAGCTTAATCAGCGGCGCACCGCCGTTGCCGATAATCAGCTTAGTCAGCGCAGCCAAGTCGCGGGCATTGACGTAGATGGTATCGGGGGACAGGCGGTATTTCGAGAAGAAATGCGCGAACGCTTCTTCAAATTCATACACACCACCTGCGCCGTCTGAAGTCAAGCCGTTGCCTTTATTGTCCGACCAGAACGCGCCTGAATCGGGCAGGGCGATTTGGGTCAACAAGCCGTCAAACTCCAGCACTGAAGTGGAATTGTCTTCAGACGGCAAAGATGCGGCGGTTTGAGTGCCCTCAGCATCAGCCAAAATTTCCACTTTGGCGGCAGTGGTAATCGCGCCCAGTTTTTCAGAACCGGCCGCACCCCAGTACCAAGCGTAGGCAACCGCGCCGCGAACGGCTGGAATCATGGCGGTTACTTTTTTGCCTGTGCCAACGCCTGAAACGGAAGCCGCCGCAGATTTTTGGGCAGAGCCGCCACCGAAAGTATCGGTAGTACCGTCAGCATTTTGGCGTGTGATTTTGGCAGGGACTTGGGCAGTCTTGATGTTCAAGCTTTGACCGATTGCGCCGTTGTTTGCGCCGGCAACGTCCCAGTACGCTTGCAAGCCCAGAGCCACGCAGACGATGGAAAGGGTAGAGGCACTGATTTTGCCCAGAGTGTCGTTAGAGGCGACAGCGGTCGGGGTAGGGGTAACGCCTGCTTTCAGGCTGGTGTTACCGCCCAGCAAAATCATTTCTTCGGCAACCATAGTTGCTTGCAATGTTTGGGCAACCGCCAACGCTTTCACGTCTTCGAAGCCACGCGCGGCGTAGTCTGCCTCAAAAGACACTTGGTTTTCCAAGCCGATGGCTCGGAATTGGGCGTTTCGTTCAACGATTTCATGGTTGATGACACCGCCGCGTTTACCCTCGCTGATACCTGCGCGTTGGTTGCCGACGTTGATGTTGGTAATGGCTTTCCAGTTCGAGCCGATGGTGCGGCCGCCGCCCACGCGAGGGATACGGTTGCGCAACGGGGTCAATACCGGATAGAGTTTTTGAGACGGCGCGGAAAGGTCGTAGGTTTGCAGACCGCTTGTAAAGTTGGTCGGCTGAGTAAAACCTTTATTCAACGGTTCGCCGTTCGCTTGTGCTGACTTCATGAGTTCAAGCGTTTCTTGTGTGAGTTGGTTCACGTTCATTTATAGCTCCTGAAAATAAAAAAAACCGCCTGTAAGCGGTGTTACAGACGGCCTGTTTGTTTTGCTTTAATGAGTGTCGCCACATCATCAAGCGAACCGTCATTCTTTACAATTGGCTGGAAACCCTGTAACGGGTCTTCGCCGTTATCTTCTGCCTTGCTGATGGCTTTGGTGCTACCTTTCGGCGGTGCTGCCTGTTTCTTCAGACTTTCGATTTCCGCCTGCGCTTTAGCAAGTGCGTCATTCGATTTCTTCAGCGCGTCTTGCGCTTTTGCCAGTTCGTCCGCTGATTCGGCTTTGGCAAGGTCGTCTGATTTGTCGGCTTTAGCTGCCAAACCATCGACCAGCTTGTCGGCTTCACTGACCGTCAAGGCTTTCAGCGATTCGGCAAGACTGCCCGCTGATTCTTTAATTTGCGCGATAACAGCCGCGTCCACATCGTCATAGGCGGCGTCATCAATCAGCCATTTCAGCGACGTCAGTACATCAGCCAGTGATTTGACTTGGTACATTGATTTGGCGACCGGCTCGTCTTTCGGTTTCTCGGCTTTAGCCAATACCGCTTTCAAGATGGCGATTTCAGATTCAGACAATTCGATTCTTGCCGTTTTTTCGGTTTCATCTTCTTTGTCATCGACCTTTTCGCCGTCTGCCTTTTCGGTATCGTCGGCAGGCGTTTCATCGGTTTTATCGGCTGGCTCGTCGTCCTTATCCGCTGCTTCTTCGCCGTCTTTGGGCTTATCCGCCTTGTAGCAGGTAAACACCGCGTCAGGATTGGCAGGGCGGTCAACAAGGCTGATTTCTGTCAGCTTCAAGCCCGTGATTTGCGACTTGTTCAACTCGTCGCGGGCGGTAACGCTGCCGCCGATTGAAAAGCCTTTGTAAACACCTGTCTTGACTTTCGTAACCGCAACAGGGTCAACGATATGCGCGCCGAAGAATGTGCGCCCATCGTCTTCGACGTTGATTTCGATAGCCGTCCCCGCTGCGTTTGAACCGTGCATCTCTCGCACCGCCCCAAACTTCATATAGTCGGGAATAGCCGCTTTCATTGCTTCCGCCGCGATGATTTCGCCGTCTGAATCGACCGCCTCACTTGAGGCATAACCCCAAACTTTGACGGTTCCGTCGTCCTGCGCTTCCATCTTGGCGATTTCTGCGTATAACTTTGCCATTCTGTACTCCAAAAAAAAGCCGCCCCCATAAAGAGAGTGGCAAACCCCAACACTACCAACAGTAAAAATTAAACTTTCGGCATATCTTCCGCCAAAACAGGGACGACCGTGCATCTGCAATTAGGGTGGGCAGGCGGTGTCATTCCCCCATGTGCGAAATGCTCATGCAGCCCAATCACGCCCATATCCCCGTTTGTATTGCAAATTTCGGAAACCTTGTCGTCTTCAGCGGTTATCCACCGCTTACCGGCAACAAGCCCTGTTTCGTCCCAGCCTATCAGGTTGCCCATGCCGTCCGCCATCGCCGTTTCTGTTCGGGCAATGGTGCGGGCGCGTGCATTGCTAAAGGCGTGAGACTCTTTCAGACGACCCGCCAACTCTTGCACACTGTCGCCGTTTTGCATGGCTTCAACCACTTGGGTGCGTATCATTTCGCGCGTTCCCTCTGTGATTTGCCACTCGGCGGCAGGATTTTGGATAAGCTCACCGCCCACCCACTTCATACCGACCATTTCGGCGGCGCGGTCATGCGCCCATTTGACGGCACGGCTGCGAATGTTCGTAACCATACCGATGGCGGGGTCAGGCATTACTTGCAACAAGGCGGCAACCGCCCCATCTTCAGCCGCCCGCCTGATAATCGGCTCGACCACATCAGACCAGCCGTCCCACTCGCCAAAATCCAAGCCGTCGGTAACGATTTTCGCTACTCGGTTCAGTTCGGCGGCGAGGTCATCAGCCTGCCAGTCAACAGCCGCCCCATCAATCAGCGCGGCGATTTGTTCAGCCAAGCCGTCCACACGCGTCAGCAAATAAGCCTCAATAAGCGCGGCGGCTTCGTCTTCGCTCATCGGGCTTTCCGACTTTCCCAGCTTTTCAGCCTCTTGGCTCGGTTGCTCTTCGGGCTGTTCGCCGTCTTGCTGGTTCGGCTCAGGCTGAACCTGCTCCGGTAACGGCTCCTTACCCAGTTCGGCGCGGATTTCGTCAGCGGTCAGAATGCCTGCGTTTTTGTAGATGGCGTAGATTTCTGCCTGTTCTTTCGGGTTGAGTGATTCCTCTTCCCGCCAAACAAACTCATACGCCGCCATATCCATGTAACGGGCAAGCACGTCATCAATCAGGGCTTTCACCCAGTTTTTCAGGCTGCTCATGCCGTCGGACAATGATTGTTCGCGGCTCGTTTCCGCTACGCTTCGGTTTACCTGTGCCACAAATGGGGTAGGCTCGACGCTAAACGCAAAGCAGACGACACGCGCCAACCATTCGTCGTAAACGTCTTTTAGCGGCGGCTGCTTCGTCTCGTGGAAATTTCGGGACAGTTCGCCCGGTACAAAACGCATTTTGCGCCGTTCCGCTGTCTCACCTGACATCAACAAATCCCAGTATTCTTGGAAACGTTGAATTTCGTCAGACGACCACCCTTCAGGTACGCCGACCAGCGCGTCAGGCACACTGCCCGCCGTGTAGTATTCCAGCGCGTGAAGTTGCCGTTTTAGGGCAATATTCACGGTCATGATGATTTGCTCGACGGGCGAATAGCCGTAAACCTTGTAGCTTCGGTTGTTACGCGAACGGTAAATCAACTCGTCCGCCGTGTAGTCAACCGCCGCCATGCCGTGCAAGATTTGCTGATATGCTGTTTCGGGCGGCAATGGCAGACGGCCTGTGTTATCCAATACGCGCTTAATCGTCGCACCGTCAATCACTTCAAGAGCGTACAAGTCGCCGCCCAGCGTTTTACGCGGATAGATACATGGCGCATCAATGACGAACAGGTCTTCCAGCAAGATGCGCAACCAGTCCGACCATGTATGCTCTTTATCAGGTGACTGGAAAAACGCAATCGCTTCATCAACCTTTCGGTCTTTTCGCTGCGATTCGTTGTCTTTTGTTGATTCAACATCGCGCTTTTGGATCGTCCATTTCAGACCCTCCATTTGGTCTTTGCGCTTCTCAATCACCAAACGCAATACATCGTAGTTATCGGCAAGCGCGCGTAATTGCGCAAAGCCTATTGCCTCACGTTCGCGCGGCTTGGAATGCCCTACGTTGTAAAACGGCTCATAATCAAACCGCCGACCCTCTGCCTGTTGTGCAACAGGGGCTAAAGGCTCGCCAGCGTCAAACCACCCGTCCGCGTTGCCGGTAAAGGCGTAACGGACACCAGCGGCCACACGGGCAATAAAGCCTTGTGATAATGGTGTCTTTTTACTCATTTGTTTGCCTCAACCTGCGAACGCAGGTAATCAATCATCCCTGTTCGGGTGTCCAGTAGCTCGCTAAATGCACGGCTCAGGCAGTCGATTTGGTCGTCATGCTGCCCGTTTGGGAACATACGCATCTCAGCAATCAGCGCGTCTGTGTCCCATGTGCCGTCATCCAACACCATCACATTACCGATGTTGACCTGTGCGGCGAACGGTTCGGCGCGCGTAACCTTATCGCCCGATTCAGGGCTGGCAGATACAGAAAAGCCCGCCAACTGACGGGTTAGATACAGGGTTTGCGATTTACCAGCCTGACCGGGGTCTTGAGGAATAGATATTTTAGTTTTCACGCCGTCTTTCTGCGCCGTGTTGCGCAATATCCTATCCCTTTCATCCGCGCCATACTGACCGCGTACGACGTTGGCGATGATGTACCGCCCATCTTCTGTAACACCAAGCCTGCCGCCCGCCGTGTAGTCGCCATCGTTCGCAGTGGACGCCAAGTCCCATCCGCGCACCCATCGGATATTCCCAGCGGGCAGGGCTTTTACAAATTGCAAATTATCAGGCTTAAATGTGCCACCATCGGGCGGGGCGGGGCGTTGCAGATACTGCCCGGCAAACACATACGGCGCGGCTTGCTCCATGCGGCGCAGTGTTTCAATATCATGCTTTTCAGGCCACAATGCCGTCCCGTCGTCTTGAATAGCGGGTAGGCACAAATGCTCCCACTCTTCGCCGTTGCCACCCTCAAGCAGCCAGCCTGCAATATCTTTTTCATGCAACCTTTGCATAATCACGACAATAGGCGTGTCAATGCTGTTTTTACGAGATTCCAGCGTGTTTTGAAACCAGTCAATAACATTTTGCCGTCTAACCTCGCTTCGCGCTTCATCTGCCTTGTGCAAATCGTCGAGTATCAGTGCGCCTCCGAATCCCTCACGGTGCTTACCTGCACCGAAACCTGTAATCGTGCCGCCTGTACCTGTTGCGTACATCACGCCACCAGCGGTCGTTTTCCAGTGATGGCTGCTCTCGCTCGCAAGCTCCACACCCGGGAAAATCGCCCGGTATTCTTCGTGCTGTAACAGGTTTCGGATTTGCACTGAGTTATTGACAGCCAATGTGGCCGAATAGCTCGCATGAATAAACTCGCTGTCTGGTACGCGCCCCATCGCCCATGCGATGAAGTTCACTACCGCAATCTCAGTCTTAGAGTAGCGCGGCGGAATGTTGATAATCAGGCGTTTCGTTTCGCCGTTGAAAACACGCTCCAGTGCGTCGCAGATTAGGGCGTGGTGCCTTGCCTGCGTCCACTGGTAGCCTCGTCGCTCTCGAAACATCCACCGCGTGAACATATAGAGATTGATGGAACTTAAATCGCGGATGACCGAAATTTCGGCTTCATTAAACTGCTCTAATGCCATTTTATTTTAAATTCCTTTGGAAGATTAATTAAAAATGGCATTCTAGCCGCTCATAGGATTAGCATTTTATGCTATACCTTTTCCAAAACCTCTTTGGCTATCTTGCGATATTCTTCAATATCCAGCCTTACCGCTGGTGTCATGCTGCCATCGCTCGATTTAACGTCAAGCTCCGATTTATCGCTCCATTTACCGCGCTGGCGGTTCTTCAGCCAAAAAATAGCAGCAGGCGTATCAGGCGGGTAATATTTCGTCAGTGGGGTTTGGATAATTTCTCCACCAACTACCCGAATATCTACGTCAGGAGCTTCATAGCCCATTGCACGCTGATACAGTCGGTCAGCAACATTTGCGTCCGCCAACATCTTCCCTCTTTTTACGGACTCCAAAAATTCGGGAAATTCGTTTTTCCAGTTATTAATTGTCGATACTTCGACATCAAAGAAATCAGCCATGTCATCATCTGTTGCACCTAATAAGCACAACTTCTGCGCCTGTGTGGCATACTCAGGCTTGTACTTCGTCGGACGCCCGATAGGGCGTTTTTGCTTCTCGCTCATATCGAACCTCACAAAAAAGAAAGCCGCCTAATTCCGACCCTAATCAGAATTTAGACGGCAAGGAGTGTAAACACAGCAACATAAAAGGGATAGCCCCATACCGATAACACGGCAGGGGCTATGTGCAAGAACCGCTTTACAGCCTGTCATGGCAGGCGACCGTCAGGCCGGGCAAACGCATTTCACTTGCTCCGCGTTTTTTACAGAGACCAACAAGGAGAGTGGGGCGCGACCCCCTGTTTATTTGGAAGCGTCCGCGTCATCTTCCTCAACGGCTACGCCGCCCCTTTTGCCTTTTGCCTGTTACGGCGTGGCTAGAAACCTGAAATTCAGGCCGTCTGAAAACGCAAAACCGCCCTGTAAAGGCGGTTTATATAGCTATTTCCAAACTATAACATAATTGTATCTAAAAGGTTTCACGCAGTCAATATGTTAGAACAATTTCATATTAGAAATTTTCTCAGTTTCAACGCCATAGCTGATTTGGTCGCCGCGCACAACAAAGGCATAGTCCTTAAAGCCCGTATATCCACCATGCTGATTTTTTGCATTAATACGCGCGTTGAAGATATGACCAAAGTAAAACATACGCGTCATGCAATTACCCATTGATGGGTCAATTTTTGCACAAACCGCAATCCACCCTTTACGCGCTGGTGTTGTGTCAACACTGCGAATATTCATAGAATCAGGGTCAACAAGATTATCGACCGCCCATTCTTTTATCGCCTTCTCAAACTGACTAGGCGGCATCGGGTCTGGATATGTCGCAGCCGCTAACTGCTGTTGATTCGGCTCAATCGCCGCCGCGCATCCTGCCAGTCCAGTAACGACAACAACAGCAAGAATCAGATTCTTCATTTTTCATCCTTTTTGTGTAGTAATGTGGGTTATGAAATTATGCCACAGCGTTTAAACTCGTCATAGAGTTTTATTTGCGCGGTCTCTTCTAATCGAGCGATGATTTGACTGACTTTTTTTTGTTGCCGCCATACTGTTGCTTTTGACACATCATACCTGTCCATAATATTTGTCTGTTTTGGGCATCCCGTGAACAGATTAGACAATATCGCATCACACAGTAACAGATTCACGCCGTTGTTTTGCTCCTCGATGTATGCCGTCAGGTCGATAATCCCGCTCAAATCCGCACTGTATTTGCACTCTACTGCTGCCAACTCGTAGCGGTTCAATATGCGCTCAATGCGGCTGATAATCATCGCGGCGTTTGCGTGCGTCTCGGCTTGCGTTAATTCTCCACCGCCGCCCATCACGCCTTTGCTTTCACACCATGCGCAGACAGACGCCGTGTTATTTAACGGCTCCATCCGTACACCTTGAATTTTATAAACATCCCGTAAGACTTGTTCCACGTTTTTATACATTAAAACTCCCAAATTATTCCAAATTCCCCGGCCGCCCACGATTGCAGGCGGTTTTGATAGTCCGTCATCTCAGCCGTATTAAGCGTCGTTGTGCTTATCGGCGTTTTGACTTCCGTGCCGTCGGGCATGGCTTTAAGCTCATAGCCTAGAAACATTCCCTTGCAATACTCGTGCCACGTTTCCGCGCCGTACCGCCTGCCGTTGACCCACGCTTTATCTGCCAACTCCCCGTAGATTTTCCATAAGCGGCGGTTCTGCTCGATACTGCGTTTGGATTTATGCGGTCGGATCGTGATTTCAAGGTTGCCGTTTTCAAACCACCCGTTCAAATTGTCCCAAATCGACCGCATGACGCCACGCGCATTTTGCGGTGTCAGTGTAAATTTCGCCTCGTTCATTTCAGACGACCTTTCACGCTGATAATCCCCAATTCTTCAAGGCGGCGCATGGTGCGGAATTGCGACCGCCGCATATAAAATTCTTTGTCCTCGCGGCTTAATTTGATATGCGACCGACCATCGATTGCCGAATGACAGTCATGGCACCCAAAGCCGCCGCTCAAGTCATCGCTTTTCAGTCCCATGCCGTGCGTCTCGCTGGGGAAATGGCAAAAGACAACGGTTTCAGGGTTGTAATTGCACACCCCCGCGATGTTGAGTGTGCATTGCTCGCCTTTGGCGGCTTTTCTGATTGCGCTCATTCCAACTCCTCGACCTTTACCACCAGCCCGCCGCCTGCAATCGGTGTTTTCAAACGCTTCGCGTGTATCTCTTCGACCTGATTGTCGTTTTCGTACGCCGCGCCCTGTAGCGCGTCCAAACAGACTTTTAGGCAGTTGTCCAAATCCAAACAGACTTTGCTTGCTGACCCGTCTTTGTTCGCCTTTGGGATTAGCTGCACCGTCAGGCTTACCGCCTTACCGGTCGGCTTGATACCGTTTTCAGCGGCAATAGCGGCAACACGCGCCTTATATGCCACCGCCTCTTTACTGACGATTTGACGGTTTCGGAATGTCCGCCAATAACGGTTAGTGCTGATAGGGTAGGGCAAACTTAAAACGTCCATTTCAACCCCAATTCTTCGTAAACTCGTTTTGCTGCGCCTGTATTCCAATACGCAGGGCTTAAAAGTGGGAATGCCTGATTTGCCATTTGCGCCGCTTCGCGCATTTCGGCGCATATATCAACCACTTTCCCAGTTCTCAATTCATCCCGCTTTTGTTTCAGGATTTCTTTGTTTTTTTCTCGGTAATATCTACCCTCTATGCTGCAACAGTCTTTGCATTTTGACTTAAACGTACTGTTCCCATAGGCGTCCAAGCCGCTTTTGTGATACTCGCTCAACGGCTTTTCTTCCCCGCATCTGCTACACACTTTCATCATTTTCGCGTTCTCCATTTTTCAAAAATTTCACTTCTCTTTGCCATCGTTGCCGCCGGCGCGGCTTCAAAACCGCTACCACCCGACCAAAAGTCTTTCAGATGGCAGCCATGCCCGCCGTGGTAATACTTAGCCCCCTCCTCCGTATTTCGCGCCTTACCGCACTTCGCAAACCCGCGCATAGTGCTGTTTGATTCGGCTTTAAAATCTGCGTGCTTGCAGTAAAAGCAGGTTTCAGACCTCATATTCATTCCCCCACTTATTGCCTTGTTCAGTCGGCGTCCAATTCAGATCAGGTTCGTTTTCAAATCGTGCAAACTGTCCTTTCCATCCACAAACCACACTTCCCATTTCGCCGTCTCGGTTTTTAGCGATAATCAACTCGGCAAGGTGCGGGTTGACTTGGTTGTTGTAGTAGCTTTCACGGTGCGGCATGATGATGATGTTTGCGTCCTGCTCGACGCTGCCGCTGCCGCGTATGTCTGCCATGTTCGGGCGTTTGTCTGCCGCTTTTGCGCTACCCCTGTTCAACTGGGCAACCAGCACAACAGGAATATTCAGTTCGACGGCAAGGTTTTTCAGGCGGCGGGATATGTTGCCAAGCTCCGCCACTTCATCTTTGCCCGGTCGCGGCATGATGTGCAGATGGTCAACGACCAACAAATCAAGCCCCGTCGTCATTTTCTTTTCCTTTGCCAAGAAGCAAAGTTCGTCCACGTTCAACAGGTCGCTATTCACATCAAGCCGCCAGTCAGACGCTTTCATCATGTAGCCGCCCATGTTCGAGTATTCCATCTCGGTCAGACGACCTGTTTTCAGGCTTTTCATGTCGATACTGCATTCCGCCGCCATGCTTCGGCGGGCAAGCTCAAGTGATGACATTTCGTAGCTTTGGAAATGCACCGCCTTTCCCTGTTTCAGTGCAAAGCGGGCGAGGTTTTCGGCCAATACCGTCTTACCCATCGACGGACGGGCGGCGATTACGATCAGGTTTCCATCTGGCAAACCGCCGATTGCTTCGTCCAGTTGCGACAAACCTGTCGGCAACCCGAACCGCACACCCTCAAGCCGCTTGTCCAAATCGGCGATTAAGTCTTGCAGGGTTTCGGTAAAGGTTTTGTTTTCGCGCTTTACCGCGTCCTTACCCACCTCTGCCAGGCAATCCGCTGCCGCATTGAGTTTTTGGGCAACGTCGCCGCCGTCTTTGGCTAGGGCGATTTTTTCAATATCAGACGACACTTTCAGCAATCCCCGCTCGATATAGCGGTCATTCACGATTTTTGCGTATCGGGCAATATTCGCGGCTGACGGCGTGTTTTGCTGCAACTCAATCAGATAGGACAGACCGCCCGCGTTTTCCGCTTCGCCTCGCGCTTCGAGTTTGTCGCTCAGCGTGATGACGTCTATCGGCTCGCTTGCCGCCGCCATATCCAACAGGGCGCGGAAAATGATTCTGTGTTGCGCCTGATAAAACTTTTCGGGCGTCAGCGCGGCGCATTTCACAATCGCTGCCGGGTCTATCAAAACCGCCCCCAAAACAGTCTGCTCCGCTTCAAGGCTGGTCAGCGATTCGACTGCCATCATCTCTTCAATCTCGTTCATTTTTTTCGTTTCCTCGTCTTTGGTTTAGTGTTTCGGCGGTCGCCATTCGATGATTTTCAAAAAGTTTGCAGGTTTGAAAATCCAGTCAAAGCTGACCGCAAATCCCGAATTGTTGTCGCCCATCCAAAACGGGTTCATCGCCACTTTGCGGAAAACCGAAGCAAACCAACTCAACCCCTCTTCTGTGCTTTCAAATCGGATTTTTCCGTTTGGGGCTTTCGTCCCCTTGATTTCCATCCATCGCGCCGTAATTGCCCGTTTGCGTGTTTCGTTGAGTAACTGCACATTCGGCAGGCGGTCGCCCAGAATCTCGTTGTAGCAGTCTGCGATGGCTTGGCATGGCACGGCGTCAGGTCGTCTGCGGCGCGGAACATTCCCATCTTGGCGGTTTCCCTTTCGGCTACTGTCGGTTTTGCTTTCGTTGTTTGTCTTCAGTGTGGATTGTTCCGCTTCTGCTTCCTGTTCCACTGTCTGCAAAATTTCCTGATTGACCTGCCCGCACGTTTTCGCGTCAGCGGAAACAAACGCGTTAGCGTTCAAATCGTCTTTGCCGTTTTCGTCGTTTGGGGGTAAGGGGGTATTATTAAATCTTGTATTATTAAATCTTGTATTATTACCTTTGACTTTTTCGTCAATAGGGGTCATGACTTTTTCGTCAATAGGGGTCATGACTTT
>CAUVJL010000001.1:0-64537 GCA_963552075.1 uncultured Neisseria sp. | reverse complement strand
TTGAGCTAAGGCGAGGCAACGCCGTACTGGTTTAAAGTTAATCCACTATAAGTTTCGTGTTAGATGGTTTTATTTGCCCGCTGCAAGGATACGCCATATTGTTTCGATACTTTTTCAAAATCGGCTGAGTCTTGTTGCGGGATGATGATAAAGGTGTAGTAGTCGCTTCCCGTGTCTGCACTATAAAGTACCGCCTCGGCGGCTTCAAATAAGGGATATACAGCCCTTGCCAGCTCATCGGGCAGATCTTCTTCAAGCTGCTGTTCGGTCCAATTCAGGACGACATTAAAACGTTGCGCCATTTCTGCGATGCAGTCAATAAAACCTTCCCCGTCTTTCCAATCAACGGAAAACAGATGTGCGTAGTCTTCGAGGTTATTGTGTAGGATGAAGCCTTCTGTTAAGAGATTTTTAAATACGGCGGTTTCGTTATTTTCTTCCTGCGTATTATTTTCCCCGTCTTCATCTTCTTCTCTTAAGTCTTGATAGATATTTTCGATAATGATGCCAACGGCTTCCGGGCGGTCGCGGTAAATGACATCCATCCAATGCCGGAAAAGTGTTTCATGATTTTTTAATGGGCGGAACATTGTGTAAATAAACAAACAGATAAAAAATAAAGGGAACATCAGCCACATCAATAAACGCCACAAAACGACAATGACGGGCAGAAAAGGCTTTGAGACAAACAACAAAGTTTTAGAAATAAACAGTAACAGGATTAATGATAAAGCTACTATAGACGACAATATCAAACGGATGGTTTTCATCAGCGGAATAAAGGGCAGCAAGAGCAGTTTCAAAGGTTGATGACGGGAATGGGCCATAAATTCAGTTTTCTTTCGGCACAAGGACAATCTCAGGTCGTCTGAAATTTTTTCAGACGACCTTTTGCCTTTATGTCGTTAAAGTCTTTTGCGAATCCAAGAAGAGAGTTTGGGCGCGCCGAACAGTAGGAAAATCCCGATAAGGAATTGGGCGGTGCTGGCGAATATACCGGCTTGGTTTTGCGTGCCGAGATTCGCCCAAATGGATGTCTGCGTGTCGGTAGAGATAGATTGTGTAAAACGATAAATAGAGAACAAGTAAATCAGTTCGGGTATGGCTTGGGAAAGAGTGTATATGCCGATCAAAACAATACCGGTCATCATCCATGGCGCAGGGTGTTTGGGAGGCTCCTGTGCGGTTTGCAGATGTTGGGGCAGCAGGCGGTTGGCAATGGTGGCAGGGAAACACCATACAAGCAGCCATGCGGCCAAATAAAAGCCGTAGATGGATAGCGGCAACAGGAGTTGTGCGCTGTTATATTCGCTTCCAGACTGGGCAAATATGGTAACGATGCTGCTGAGCGTTTGTACAATACCGATTAAAACGATCAAACGGATGGCGGCAATCAGGATTTGCTTAGGCGACATGAGTTTCTTTCGTGATGTGGTGGGTTTGGGTCGTCTGAAAAAGCATTTCGGGTTTTCAGACGACCTATCATCGATTTATAAGGCTTTGATTTTTTCATCAATTCCCGTAACTCCTGCCCCCCTGAGGCTTTTGGGAATCATGGGTTGCGGGTCGTTTTCGTGGCAGGCAGAAACGCAGGCATCATAACAGCTTTTGTTGGAGAGGTCGTCTGAAATTTTCAGACGACCTTTCAAGCATTGCCCCGTCAGAATTTGCCTGTAAACCCGACGGTAACCGCCCGTCCCGGTGCGGGGATGGGGACGTTGGACATCGGGTCGAGGTAGTAGCGGTTGGTGAGGTTGCTGACGCTGAAGTTCATGCTCAGGTTTTTGCCGAAGTTGTAGCGTCCGTAAGCGTCCAATACCAAGGCGGAACGCCAGTGGTAGGGGCGGCCCGATGCCTGCATAATCCGCGCCAAGCCCTGACGCGCCAGTTCGTCCTGTTGGTCGGTATCGACGGTGCTGTGGTAGATGCCGCGCATGCCCAGTTCCAGCCTGTTGTTGAAGCGGCGGGTGCCAACATCGAGGTTGAGCGAGTATTTCGGCTGCATGGTTTGATAGAAACGGGTGGCACCGAAGCCGCCGTCGATACATTCGGGAATGCGGTTGTTATAGACGTCGTAGTTGAAGGCGGTCGATTTGTCGCAGGTACGCTGCTTTAAGCGGTAGTTTGCGCCGAACGAGGCAAACCATTTGCCGCTGTCGATACGGCTTTGCAACTCGATGCCGCTGGTTTGTTTCTTGTCGTATTGGGTCAGGTTTTTGTTTTCGGTAATGTCAATGGCGTTTTTGATGGTGTTGCTGTAGTAGGTTAGGCGGATGTTGCCGTGTTTCAGCCGCTGCCAATAGGGCGCGAAATTGAAGGAATAGCCTGCTTCCCAGTTGGTGCTGCGTTCGGGCTTCAGGTTGAATTCGGTATTGTAGGCTTCCAGCAGGTTGACGTTGGTGGTGGTTGCTTCGTAAATGCTGGGGAAACGGGTCGCCTGCGCGAAGCGGGCGAACAGGCGGCTGTTGTCGGTCAAATCGTAGCTGACGGCGATGACAGGCGACCATGCGCTGGCTTTCAGGTGTTTGGGCATGGGCCATACTTCGTCTTCGTTGGCGGGTTTTTTATAGAGGCGGTGACCGCCGGTACTGCCCATCGTAGTCGCCCGCTCTTTTTTTTGCAGATAGGGTGTTTTAACATCATCTATTGCCGCATTGGTTAAATATTTGAAATAGCTGCCTTGCAATCCCTGCGGATTGTTTACTTTTTCGTCAAATTGCCCTTGCGCGAAAACCGGCCCTTGATATTTGCCGTCGATATAGGGTGTATAGATTTCTTTTTGCCGGTAAACGGCTTCGTCGTGGTTGAAGGACGGGTTATCTACCTGTGGGTTGTCGCCGTTTGCGTTGGCATAGATGACTTCGCCGGTCTGCCTTTCTCCGTTAATCGAATATCCTTTATCGTTATAGTCATAACCGTATTTGTGGCGGAATTCGTTTATCAGACGATTTGACTCGTCAACATCTTCGGTTCTCAGGATTTTCCGCACATCGTCCGCTTCTTCTTTATTGGCAATCAGTTCGTAATAGGGGATATAGCTGCCGAGTATGTAGCCGTCCGAGCTTTTCCCTCCTTGCAAATCGACGGAATAAAACGGATCTTTTCTCGCCCGCCTTGCTTTCGCCAAGGCATCGTCGTAAGCCCAGAATTTGTCGTAGCGTATGCCTGCCTGAATGTTCAGGCGGTCGGTCGCCTGCCAGTCAAAAGCGACTCCCGCCCCCCATTCGTGGCGGCGTCCCGCCCTCGGGCCGGCAACGGCTGTGGCGGCTGTGGCGGCACCGATGATGTCGAAGATATCTTTGTCGTTGTTGGTGATTCGGTTGGATTCGTCCAGTTTTTCATATTGGACGTTGGCGGAGAGGGTCATGGCGAGCTTGTCGCTCAGGCGCATGCGGTTGCTGATGTCGGCGCCGGTACGGGTGGCGCGGGTACGCTGTTCCACGCCTGATTTGACGCGGTATGCACCGGGTACAGGAGGCGGATCTTTCGGCTCTTCGGCAGGAACCAAACCTTCGGCAACCAGCTCGCGGCAGCCTATGCCTTCGCTGATGTGCCTGCCGATGAATTCGTTGGGAATTTTATTGTGGACAAAGCAGTTGGCCCACTTGTCGTATTCCTGATCGCCGTAGGTAACGGCCAAATCCGGCCCGCCGCTTTGATGGCGGGAACCGGTGGTTTGGGTGCGCCAGATATTCGCTTGCAAGTCTATCCAGCGGCTGCCTTCGGGCTTCCATTCGTAGCCGATTTTATGGCTTTTGGTGTCAATGGTGGAATTGAGCGTTTGCGCAGGTATGACCAGCGGCGGCCTGCCGGTGAAGTTGAACTCGTTGCTGAAACCCAGCAGTATGGCGTTGTAAAAGGGGTTGTTTTCGCCGAAACGGACGCGGGTGCGCATATGGCCGAGGCTGATTTTCTGATTGTTGGGCAGATACCAGTTGTTTTTCAGCAGCAGGCTTTTGCTCGCCACGTTGCTGTTGAACACTTCTTCGCCGGGGCGGTAGAGCTTCGCCATGTTCGGTATCATGGTCGCGCCCGTATTGCCGAAATCCGCATTGTCGGGGTCGTATTCCGGATTGTTCAGATAACCGCCCGCCCCGCGTTTGCCGCTGAAGTAATTGCCTTTTTTGCGGTCGCTGTAAGCAATCAGGCCGTCTGAAATATCGGTTTTAAACGCCGCCGAAACCATGCCTGAGCGGTCGTCTTTGAAATTGCCGATTTTGCTGCTGCGGCTGCGCGGCGGGTTTTTCTCTTGGAAATCGAGTGCCTGATAAGGCTCCAACGTTCCGGCAACCGCGCCCGCCGCCCCGTCTGCCGTCGGCCTGCCCGGAATGGTGCGGTAGTCTTCCACACCGAGGTATTGCAAATTATCAACGCGGGGCTTGGCTGTATTGCCCGAAAAACTGCCTTTTATCTGAATACCCCATTTTTTCCCTTCTGGAACAATGTCTTCCGGCTCGATGGTTTGAATGGCGACCGAACCGCCTACGCCCGATTTGATACCTCGAGTCATCGACGGCCCTTTTTCTACCGCAATACTGCGGAACAGGGCGGGATCGACATAGTTTCTGTCGGCAACGCCGTAATTGTTCATCCATACGTCGACGGTCTGTTCCGTTCCATCAATCGTTACGGGGATACGGCCTTTTCCGGCGATGCCGCGGATACTGGGCGTAATCGCGCTGCCCGCATTGCGCGTATTCATGTTGTACACGCCGTTGAGCCCCTTGAGGATGTCGCCGGCGGCGTCGGGGCGGTAGCGTTCGAGGTATTCTTTGCCGAGATAGGCGTTGGAGACGTTTTTGCTGTATTGCTGCGCTTCGCCTTTCTGGTCTTGGGTCAGGCGTTTGCCGCGGACTTCGATAGTGTCGAGGACGGCGGTGTCGGGTGCAACCGCATCTGCTGCCCACAGGTGCGGGCTGTGCCACAAAATACTGAGGCAGGCGACGATGGTTTTGAAGGGGTAGTTTCTCATGTGATGACTCCTTGTATTGTCTTTATAACAGGCGCTCCATCGGGTGAGGACGGTAATCAATACTTCAAGGAGTGGTTTGTAGAATGTGTTTTATGTTTTTATGATGGGGATTTTTGAGTAAGGATATTTGCTGTTTTTTGGATATTATAAGTTTTTGAAAAAATTTTATAAGTTTTGTTCCTTTGGTGGTGCGTTTTACGGATAAACGGGATGGAAAACGTCGTCTGAAAACGGCGTGGCGGGTTTTCAGACGACGTTTTTGTTGTTCAGAGGGCTTCGATTTTTTTCAACAATTCCCGCAACGCCTGCCCCCTGTGGCTTTCGGCGTTTTTGATTTCGGGGTCAAGCTCGGCGGCGGTGCAGTTGTGTTCGGGCAGGTAGAAATGCGGGTCGTAGCCGAAGCCGTTGGCCCCTGCGGCTTCTGCCTGCCATTGTCCGCGCCAGATGCCTTCGGCGATGATGGGCTGCGGGTCGTTTTCGTGGCGGACGAGGACGAGGACGCAGACGTAGTGGCAGCTTTTGTCGGCTTGGTCGGCGAGGTCGTCTGAAAGGCGTTTGTTGTTGGCGGCATCGGATTTGGGATTTGCTCCGGCATAGCGGGCGGAGAGGACGCCGGGTGCGCCGTTTAATGCGGCGGCGCAGATGCCGGAGTCATCGGCGAGCGCTGGTAGACCGCTGTGGCGTGCGGCGTGGCGGGCTTTGGCGAGCGCGTTTTCGACGAAGGTGTGGTACGGCTCGGGGCATTCGGGTGTGTCGAACTGGGATTGCGGCAGGACTTCGATGTTCAAACCGGCGAAGAGGCGGGAAAATTCTTTGAGTTTGCCTGCATTGCCGCTGGCGAGGACGATTTTGTCGAACATGGGTTTTCCTTAACGGGATTCGGTTTGTTGCTCGCGCATAATTTGGGCGCGGGCCTTATGGCGGATGTAGAGGGCGAGGCTGCCGATTTGGGCGAAGACGGCGCCGAAGGCGAACAGGAAGGCGGCGACGGCGAATTGTTTGCTTTGGATGGAAAGCAGGTAGCCGCCGAGCATGATGAGTGCGATGAAAATCAGGGTGAAAAGGGCGGTCAGCAGGAGGTAGGTTTTTTGTCGGTTCATGATTGGGGACGTTTGTGATAAAGGGCGGATGCGTGGTTTAGGTTGTCTGTTTGTTGTTAGATAGGGATGGCGTTGGTTTGGGAATGGGGGAAGGGTTTGTGGGTTGATGAGGTCGTCTGAAAACTGGGCAATTGGGTTTCAGACGACCTTTTGCGTTTATACGAGCTGTTCGCCCCAGTGGAGTTTTTGGCGCAGGGTTCGGAAGTATTGGTAGTCGGTGGGATGGAGGATGCGCAGGGGGTTGTGGTAGCGGCGGATGATGATGCGGTCGAGGTTTTGTACGTCGATGAAGGATTGTCCGTCGAAATGGACGCGGGCATCGCCGCTTTGGGTAACGAGGATTTCGATTTCGGAGGTGTCGGGGATGGCGATGGGGCGGTTGGTCATGGATTGGGGGCAGATGGGCACGAGCGTGAAGGCGTGCAATCCTGCCTGCATGATGGGGCCGCCGGCGGCAAGGGAGTAGGCGGTGGAGCCGGTGGGGGTGGAGACGATGAGGCCGTCGGAGCGCTGGGTATAGACGAATTCTTGGTTGATGAAGACTTCGAACTCTATCATTTGTCCGGCACCGCCGCGCGAGAGGACGGCGTCGTTGAGGGCGAGGGCGCGGTGGAAGGTTTGTCCGTCGCGGACGAGGGCGGCTTCGATGAGGATGCGCTCTTCGGGCAGGTATTTGCCTTCGAGGACGGGCAGCAGCTCTTCGGTCATGTTTTCGCGGGGGATTTGGGTGAGGAAGCCTAAATGCCCTTGGTTGATGCCGATAACGGGTACGGCGCGGGGAGCGATTTCGCGGGCGACGGAGAGGAATGTGCCGTCGCCGCCGAGGACGATGACGAGGTCGCAGTGTTTGCCCAAGTCGGATTTGCTGACGATGTGGCAGCCGACGGTATCTTGAACATAGATGCAGCGTTCTTCTATTCCGATATCGTCCAGATAGACGGTGAGGCCGTGTCCCTGCAGGAAGTGGATGAGGGTGTGGGCGGTGTTTTGGATTTCGGGGGTATTGGGGCGGGTTACGATACCGATGTTGTGAAACGGGCTGTTCATAGGCATGGGGTCGTCTGAAAATTAGTCTATCCAGATGTCGCGTTCGAGCCGGTCGAGGCGTTCGTTGAGGCGGGCAACGTCGTCGCGCAGTTTGTCCACTTCTTCCATCCAGGCGGACAGGGTGGCGGCGTCGATAACGGGGGATTCGGGTTCGCGGGAAAAATCGCTGATTTGCTCGGCTATGCTTTGTCCGATTTTTTTGACGGTTTGCCCGATGTTTGCGGCGCGTTCGCTGATGCTGCCTGCGAGTGAGTCGCCGAAGATGCGGGCGAGGTCGTCTGAAGCGTAGTAGCGCAGGCTGCCGAGTATGGGCAGGACGGTCATGCCGAGCATGAGGTCGCCTTCGAGGCTGATGTCGCCGACGCCGGGTTCTTGTCCGGTGAGGATTTTGCGGATGGCGCTTTGGTGGAAGGTGATGAGGGTGTCGGCGGGTTGGTCGGCGGTTTCGAGGAAGCCGTCGTGATTGATGCGTCCGGTCAGTCCGAATCCGGCGAGGTTGAGGCTCAGGGTTTTGCCTGACAGGCGGGACAGGTCTTGTTGATGTTCCGGATTTTGCTGTATCAGGTGGTTGATAACGGGAAATAGGGCGGACATAGGGTGTTCTCGATACTTTCGGGCTTGGGGTTGTATAGTGGGTGAACTTGATTTGTGCGGCGATGTTTCGCCTTATCCTGATTTTGTCGACTCACTACGTTAAGTAAGACTGTGTTTTTTGGTTTTGGTTTTGCCGCTGCCGAAAGGTCGTCTGAAACGGTTGCGGAGCGCCAATTTTACAGGCTTAATCCGTCGGCGGAAACGGTATTTACAATTTTGCCGCCGCCGGTGCCGTCGGGCGCGAAATCGGGCGGCGGGAGGCCGAGTTTGGCGGCTTCGGCGGTGTAGAAATCGCGGCGGGTCGGGTGGCGCGGTTCGACGATGTTGCGGATGCGCCTGCCGTTTGGATGGAGGGTCGTCTGAAACAGGGTTTCGACGGCAATGTCGCGGTGGACGATATTGACGGGCCGGTTGCCACCCGAGATGTTTTGTTTTTGAACGAGGCGGCTGACGGGGTGGCGTTCGGTGCAATAAAGCCCGCCCAGCCGCAGGATGTCGATGTTCGGCACGCCGCTGTCGAGCAGGTATTGCTCGGCGGCGAGGATTTGGCGGGCGGACTCGGTTTGCGGATCGGGTGCGGAAGTTTCGTCGCATTCGCGCGCTTTATCGCCGTAAACACTGGTGCTGCTCGTAAAAATCAGATGTTGCACGTTACACGCTCGGGCAAGTTCTGCCCATTGTTTGACGGTATCGGCGTAATGCGTCAGCGAGGATGGCGGCAAGAGGCAGAACCAAACGGGTTTGTCGGCGTGGTGCCGCCAAAAGCTTGTATCGCGGGCAAGGTTCGCGCTTTGAAACACGCTGTCTTGATTGAGGTCGAGGGTGTCGAGGTGTATGGGCAGATTAATATCGTCCGAAGTCAGGCTGCGCTTGACTGCGGCGACACTGCTGCCGTGTTCGTAGAGTTTCTGCGCCAAAGGACGGCCGAGGTAGCCTAGGCCTAAGATAGATGCGTCGGGGGAGGCGGAAGGAGGGGTATGTATCATGTTTATAGATGAATGCCGTCTGGAAATAGGCTCAGACGGCATGGAAATTATGACTGCGCACCGCCTATTTTCCGGTCGTATTCCTCGCGGTGTTCCGGCAAGAGGTAGGGACGCAGGAGGCTTAAGGTACGGCGGATGCCGCGTGCTTTGGAGTCTTCGGTCAGCTTGGTACGCCCGCGTAAGGAGCTGTCGAAGTCGAACCAGTATTTCGTAACCATCCACATATTGACGGCAAGGTCGTTCATGGCGGTTTGGTCGGCTTGGATGATGTTCAGACCGTTGAGCTGGGTGAGCAGGTTGACCAAGAGCGGAGAGACTTTGGCTTGGGTGAAGGTATTGTGTTCGCCTAAAAGTTCGGCACTGCGCGCAAGCAGGGTGTTCACGTCGCTGAAGAGGAAGCGGTATTCCCACATGACGTCGTAAATGCCCGCCATATAGTTGATGGAGTCTTCCACATCGGACGGCAACACGGCTTCATTCAGGTATGCCAGCAGGGCTTCGCTGTAACGTTTGAACAGTTGGACGATGATTTCGTCTTTGTTGCGGAAGTGGTAATAGAGATTGCCCGGACTGATGCCCAAATGCGCCGCAATATGGTTGGTGCTGATGTTGCGCTCGCCTTCCTCGTTGAAGAGCGTCAGGCTGGCGTCGATGATGCGGGTGTAAGTATTGGTTTTTGCAATGCGGGTCACGGGCATACTCCTTGGATTTATAGGCTGAACGAAGCGGGCAGCCAATTGGGTTCGGCGTGTAATTCTACCTGAAATCGAGTAAATACTGTATCGCAGACATGTTGTGCCAATTTCCGAACGTCGTCTGAAGAGGCATTGTTTTTGTTCACTAAAACCAAAGCCTGCCTGTCGTGTACCGCCGCGCCGCCGAATTGGAAGCCTTTCAGACGACATTGGTCGATCAGCCAGCCGGCGGCGAGTTTGACCGAACCGTCGGGCTGCGGATAGCGCGGCATATCCGGATGCTGCTGCAACAGGGCGGCAGCTTTTTCCGCGCTGACGACGGGGTTTTTAAAGAAACTGCCGACATTACCAAGTACGTTAGGATTAGGCAGTTTACTGTTGCGGATTGCACACACTGCATCGGAAACGTCTTTCGCCGTCGGCATTCTGCCCGCGCTAAGTTCGGCAACGGCGGCCGCCAAATCGCCGTAACCCAAATTCGGCTCGAAACGCTCTTTCAGGGCGAATACGACCGAAACAATCACATAACGCCCTTTGCCTTCCTGCTTGAACAGGCTTTCGCGGTAGGCGAAGCGGCAATCGGCATTGGCAAGCTCGACAAAGGTTTCCGTATCCAAATCGAAACAGCGTACGCTGTGAATCACGTCTTTAGCTTCCACACCGTATGCACCGATGTTCTGCACGGGCGACGCGCCGACCGTACCCGGAATCAGGCTCAGGTTTTCCAGACCGTTCAAGCCCAGCGCGACGGTGTGCAGGACAAAATCGTGCCAGATTTCGCCCGCCTGCGCTTCGATGTAAACGAGGCCGTCTGAACGCGCAATCTCGCGTATGCCTTTGTTTTCCATATGTACGACCAGTCCGGCGTAATCCTGCATCAAAAGGATGTTGCTGCCGCCGCCGAGCCATAAAACAGTATCGCGGTCGAACTCGGGCAGTCGGACGATGTCGCGCAAATCGTCGGCGTGTTCAAGCGCGATAAAGGCTTGGGCTTGGGCGCGAAGGCCGAAGGTGTTGTAGGGGGTGAGGTCGGTTTGGTATTGGATGGGTTGCATGATGATTTGTGATTTTATGGAGGATTCAGATCGTCTGAAAACTAACTATTTAACAATTACGATAGGTAATGGGGTTTTGGGGCGCTTTATAGTTTTCTTGGGAAGAATAGGTCAGCTTATCCACGATTTCTTGATAAATATTGGACTCTTTTGGTAACGGCTTGCCTTCAAACATCCAACGGCCTTGAATAATATCATCGGCAGAAATCCATCTTTCGATTTCATATACTGCCAATGTCCAGCCGCGATAGACTGCAACTGCATATTTTGCTTTTTCACGTCGGCTTCCGATTTTCCAATATTTCCGTGTGCGTTCATAAATTTCCTTATCCCTATTGGCTTCAGGAATATTTCCGGATCTAATGTCTTTTTTCAGTTTCTCGTATTCGTTATTAATCGTAATTAAAACAATGGGTTTATCAGTTTTTAATTCTTGAGCATCATACTTTCGTTTTAATTCCGACAAACTCATTAATCCTACTTCAGCAGAATGCGTGCCTCCTTGAATATTAGTCAGCGGCTGCTGGCTCGGCTTGACTAGGGAGAGTAGGTCTATTGCCATCGCTTCATATTCAAAAGCCTGTTTGTCTGTTTGGATGTTGTGCCGCAGAATGTAATACACGGGCTGGTGTCCGCTTTTATGTATTTCCCTAATCAAGGCAATTTTATCACTTGGCGTTTCTGTTTCTTGTAATGAACCTAAGGCATGATGGAAAACGCGATTGCCCACGCCTTTACCTACATAGAAAATATTGCCGTCTCTAGGGTCAATCAAGCAATAAACATAGTAAGCAAGTTTTTCTATAATGGAAGTTGAAAACATTTTTTCCCCTTAAAAGTGAATAAGCCGTAAATGAAATATTAATGGAGGTCGTCTGAAAGAAATTTCAGACGACCTTATGCGATCTGACCATCTCCCTGCTGCACAATTCCAAGCACCACACCAAGGCGACGGCTGCGATGGTGAGCGAGGCAATCAATGCCGTCCAGAAGCCGTAAATGCCCATATCGAAACGGTAGGCAAGCAGATAGCCCGGCAGCAGGCCGCAGCCCCAGAAGGCGGCGGCGTGGATGAACATCGGCACCTTGGTGACTTTGTAGCCGCGCAGGGCGTAGGACGCGATGCATTGGGTGAAGTCTGCCGGTTGGAACAAGCCGGCGAACAGCAGGACGGTGGCGGCGATGCTTAAAACCGCCGGATCCTTGTTGTACATGCTTGCCAGCGAGGAACGGAATAATACCAAGGAAAGCACGGTAATCACGGCGAGCGCCCAGCCCGACACCAGCGATACGCCCGAAATATAACGCGCCCGCGAAAATTCGCGCCGCCCCAGAGAAAAACCGATGCGCACCGTCCCTGCCGAGCCGACGCTTTGCGGAATCATATAGAGAATCCCCGACAAACTGATGCCGACCTGCTGCGCCGCCACATAAGCCTCGCCGAAAGGCGCAATCAAAAATACGATAAACGAAAACGCGCTGGCTTCCAAAAAATAAGACAGCCCGATGGGCGCGCCGATTTTCCAAATCTGTTTGAACACCGCCCAATCCGGTTTGCCGAATTTCGCCGTCAGTCCGAACGGGCGGAAGAATTTTTCCTTGGCGATATAAATCCACAACGCCAGCGCGCTGAACCAAAACACCGCCATCGTTGCCAATCCGCAGCCAGCGCCGCCCAAAGCGGGCATACCGAATTTGCCGTAAACGAAAATATAGTTCAGCGGTACGTTCAACACAAACGCCGCGAAGCTGACCAACATAATCAGGCGCGGGCGGTTCAGGCTGGAAGCGTAGGCGTGTAAGGCGCGGTGCACCATTGCCGCCGGCATCGCCAGACTGGTGAACAACATATACTGCGCCATCGTGCCTTCCACATAATCGCTCAAGGTCAGCCAGTTGCGGAACGGCGTAATCGCCGTCCACATCAATACCATGCCGAAAATCCCCAAAAACAGCCCGAACCAAATCCCCTGCCGCCCCGTTTCGCCTACTTCGTCGGTTTTACCCGCGCCGTAAAGCTGGGCAATCAGCGAGTTCAGCGCCGCCATAATGCCCATAAACGTAATATAAACCGTGGCAAACGCGCCGCTGCCCAACGCCACCGCCGCCAAGTCCTCCGTACTCGCATCGCCCGCCATCACGGTATCGACGAAACCGATGCCCACCTGCGCGACCTGCGCCAGCAGCATGGGCAGGGCAAGGGCGGTCAGCAGGCGGACTTCTTTCAGGAAGACGGAAAAGGAAAAGCGGTTGAGGTCGAGCAGCATAAGTGTTTGTAGGATTTTAAAAAAAAGCGGAAATAAAGAAACAGGTCGTCTGAAAACAGACGGCCTGTTCCGTATGGTCATGGGATGCAACATTATAGTGGAAACGGAGGTCGATTGACAGCGTGCTCAGGCAGCTTTTCAGACGACCTCCTGCGCATCAAAGCAAAGGCTGCTGCCGCACGATGGCGCGGATGACGGCGCGGTTTGGATGCAGGGCGGTGCGCAGGCGTTGGGACAGCGGCTGGGGCAGGCCGAGGATGTCGGCGGTAATGGCGGCGGCGCAGACGGGGGCGGTGGCGAGTCCGCGGGTGCCGTGTGCGGTGTTGATGTAGGCGTTCGGCAGGTAGGGACAGGGGATGTTGTCGAGGCGGTAGTTTTTGTCCAACGCGAGTTTGGCGTAGGCGGTCTGCATGGCGGCGATGTCACCGAGTGCGCCGACGACGGGCAGGTGGTCAGGGCTGTCGCAGCGCAGGGCGGCGTGTCCTTGCGGCGGGTCAGAGAGGTCGTCTGAAACCGAACGAAGCGGGTTTTGTTCAAATAATGATTGCGCCAATGGCGGGTTGAGTTGTTGCAAGGCGGCGCGGTTGGCGGTTTCTTCGTGCGGGTGCCAAGCGTCGTCGTTGCTGTTGAGGACGAAGGTTGCGCCGTAACAGTGTTGCCCTTGCCAGCTCGGGCTGATGTAGCTTTCGCCGGATAGGGCGCAGCGCAGGCGTGTGGAAAAACCGCTTGCCGCCGCTACGCCGGTTTGCCCGCGGATTTGGCGGAACGGCAGAGCGGAGACGTTGGCATCGGCGGCGTTCGGGCTGTGCGCGCCCATGCAGTAGATGATGTGGGTTGCGCTGAAACTGCCGCACGGCGTGTGTACCGTCCAGTTTGCGCCGTCGTATTCGGCGGAGGATAAGGGCGTGTTTTCGTGCAACGCAATCAGCGGATGATTCAGCAAGGCGCGGACGACGGCGGGCGGGTTCAGCCATACGCCCTGCGGCCAGTAGAGGCCGTCTGAAAAGACGTCTATGCCCGCGATTTGCGCGGCTTCGTCGGCGGACACGCTGCGGTAAAGGTGGGCGTGATGTTGCTGCAAACCCAATGCCTGATTGCGTTTGCGTTCGGATTCGTCAAAATTAAGATGCAACACGCCGTCGCCGCCCCATGCGTCGGAATCGGGCAATAGGTCTTGCAGCAGGCGGCGGGTGTAGCCGTAGCCTGCCAGCAGCAGTTCGGTCTGCTCGGTGTCGTGCGGCGAGATTTTGGCGTAGAGCAGCCCTTGGCGGTTGCCGCTGCCGCCTTGCGCCGCTTTGCCCGTTTCCAAAACGGTAACGCGCACGCCGTGTTCCGCCAGCTTGCGCGCGGTCGCGGCGCCGGCTATGCCCGCGCCGATAATCAGCGCGTGTTCGGGCGGAGTGGTGGATTGAGGTCGTCTAAACCAAGGTTTGACGGGCTTGGGCGCGGCTTGCGGTACGGCTTCGGTCTGCCATTCGATACGGTCGAAATGTTCGTGCAGGCTGTCGGCGCGGTGCGGCGGGACAAACCAGATATGTATGTCGGGCAGCAGGTTTTCCAGAAAGTTGACGCTGTTGAACTGAAGGCATTTCACGGCTTGGTCGAGGCGGGTTTTCAGACGACCTTCCAACTCGGTCGGGGCATCGGACAAAGGAAAATCGGGAATGCGGTTTTCGGTCAGACAGGCAACCAGATACAGCGGCGCGGGATGAGTTTCGATCACGCGGGCAAGTTCGGCGGGGGCGGGCGGGGTGTTCCAAGCGAGGATGGGCATAGCGGGGTCGTCTGAAAAAGAGGTTGATTACTGAAGCGCTGTCTGTCGGCTTGCCTTAATGCTTTTCTCCCTGCTCTTTGACCGGCTCTTTGGTCTGAACCGGCGTAACCGGGAAAAACAAGATCAGCGGGTTGGCCTTAATCTGCTGCCAGAAGCTTTTGCACAAATTGCCGACGCTGCCGATTTTCGTGCCGCGCGAGCGCAGGGCGACGAAGAGGGCGAGGGTGAAGCTGACGATGAGGTTGACCAAACCGATGGCGAGGACGCTGCAAATGCCGAGCATGAATGTACCAAAGCCGACGTTGCCGCTGACGGCGGCATAGCCGAGGTTGGCGGAGGAGAAGGCGACATGGCGGATGTCCAGCGGTAGGCCGAGGAGGTGTCCGAAGTAGCCGGTCATGCCCAAGAGCATACCGAAGATGAAGTTGCCGACCAGCGAGCCGTAGTGTTTGTGGATGTAGGCGGCGAGGATGCGGCGGGGTTTGGGGCGCATGATTTTGCGCAACAAGGGGTTGAAGGGCAGGCGTTGGCGCAGGTTGAGGTAGTCGGCGCGGTTGTCGAAGAAACCTGCGATGATACCAGAACAGAACAGCCACAAGCCTGCAATAGCGGCATACCATAGGGTCGGATGATTGATGATGTCTATGGATTTGAACTGGTAGGCGGTGGTGTGGGCATCGAGTATGGGCTGTTGATGCAGATGGGCATAGCCGAACGATATGGCACACGCCAAAAGGATGGCGATGGAAACGTTGCCGAAGACAGCGACGCTTTGGGAGCGGCATACGTCGATAAGGAGCTTGGCGAGCTTGTTGTCCACCGCTTTGCCGCCTTCGTTGAGATCGACCTGTTCGGCGAAGCTGGCGGCGGTCATGGCGGGCTGTTTGGTGGCGACGGTGCAGTGCAGCATATGGATGAGCATGAAGCCTATGCCGTAGTTGAGCCCTGACAGCAAGGAGGTAACGAAGGGGCTGAAGCCGAGTGTGCCGATATGGATTTTGTGCAGTGCCATCAGGGCGATGATGACGCCGCCACCCGCCGCGGAATAGAACATTTTGAAATATTCTTTGCGGTTGCGGGTGATGTAATGCTCGCCGTGGTGGCTTTTGTTTTCGGTAATGCTGCGGGCGAGCATGCGTATGCTGCTGCGGCGCAGGTGGCGGGTACTGTATTGCTCGACCGCGGCGTAGATGAGGGAGTTCATCAGGGTAATGGTCAGGCGGTTGCGGTTGCCGGCATCGGTTTGGATGTCGGTGAGCAATTTCAGGCGATCTACGGTCTGCTGGAGCCGTTCGAGCAGGTGGGCGACTTTGACGGACGAGCCTGAACCTGCGCCCGTCCCTTTTCGGCGCAGATAGTCGATCTGACTGCAACATTGGTCGAACATGACTTCAAGGTGGGCGGTGTCGTAAGGGGTGGTGTCGTTGCGGTAGTGTTCGACCAGTTTGGCGGTTTCGCGCTGGAGGGCGACGAAGGGCGAATCGGCTTCGAGCAGGCGCGGGGCGATGCGGATGAGGTCGGGTTCGATGGCTTCGGAGGCAATCCAAATGGCCAGCATTTCGATGGCGCGCAGACGAGCGTCAACCAACTGGCGGCAGGCGTTTTGCAGCAAGGCGGGATCGGCGCTGGTGCGGATCAGGTCGTACAGGCTCAACCATTGGCGGATGCTGAGGGTTTGCAGCCATTTGTCGTCGTTTTCGGAGTGGAAAAGGTAGAGGAACACTTCGCGCAGGTTGGCAAAGTCTTTGTAGGACGGGCTGAAGCGTTCGTATATGCGTATGCCCATCTCGCGGGTAAAGCTGTGGCGCGAGAAGATGCCGAGTTTGATCAGCGCGGGATAGATGTGGACTTGCGAAAGCCAGTGGTAGAAGCGGCCACTGAAGTTTTTTCCGAGTTCTTCGTCTTGTTTGAGCGTGGAGATAATCAGGTCGAAGCGTTCTGCCGCCTGTTTTTTGCCGCCGCGCCGCAGGAATTTGATTAAGGCGTTGAGGATAAGGACGAAATCGGTGTCGGTCAGGCTTTTGGAAAGTAAGGGATGTAGATTTTGGTGAGTAATTTTTTCCATTGCGGTATTTTTACACAAAACGGCGGGTTTGATAAGTTCGGGTAATTTATGCAACCTGTTGTAAGCACATTCGATATTTTGGAGCAATGTTTGACGATTTCAACCCTCTTTGTTTTGAAAAGGTCGTCTGAAAACCAGTTTCAGACGACCCCTTGTTTATTTCAGCAACTCTTCGGGAATTTTGCAGACGGGAATCGGATTGACTTTGTGTTGCATGGCTTTGTGCAGGCGGGTGTAGATTTCCAAGACTTCGCGCTGCCTGCCTTCAAAATCTTCAGGACGGTGCGTACCGTAAACGCTCATCGCCCATTCGAGTTCGGGATAGCTTGCGCCCATCTGTTCTTCGTCCGTGCGCTCGGTATCCCAAAGCCCGTCGGTCGGCACGGCTTTTTGGATGGACTCGGCAATGTCCAGTTCGGCGGCAATTTGATAAATCTGCGTTTTGGTCAAATCGGCAATCGGGCTGATGTCCACGCCGCCGTCGCCGTATTTGGTGAAAAAGCCCACGCCGAAATCTTCGATTTTGTTGCCCGTACCGGTAACCAGCAAACCGTTTAGCTGACCGTAATAATAAAGCGTCAGCATCCGCAGGCGGCTGCGGGCGTTGGCAAGCGCAAGCTGTTTGGCGGGGAACTCGGTTTCATCGACTTCGACATCGGCGGCAAAGGTATCGAAAGTCGGCGTCAAATCCACGCGCATCCCGCTGATGTTGGGAAACGCCTGCTCCAACCGGCGGATGTGCTCCTGCGCGCGACTGACTTGGTCGGCTTTTTGGCGGATGGGCATTTCAAGCAGCAGAACCTTCAGCCCCGTCCGTGCTGCGATGGCGGAAACGACTGCGGAATCGATACCGCCGGAAACGCCGACAACAAACCCTTTGGCGTGTGCGGCGGCGGCATAGTTTTTCAGCCAGTCGGCAATATGGCGGATAACGGCTTGCGTCTGCATAGTCAGGCTCCTGATTTGAAAGGGGGAATCATACCCGATTTTGAGAGGCTGCGGCATATGGACGGGTCGTCTGAAAACACAGGTTTGGCATTGCGAAACCGATTGCCGTGTTTGCAATATTGTCGGTTTGAGGTTTTCAGACGACCTGTGTTATGAGCGGTTGACTCCTGTGTTTTAATGAGATTTTTTGTTTGACTTGTCTTTATATCGATAGATTTGCAGATTGGTTGACCTGCCGCCCTTGAAAGAATTGATTTCATAGGTAATGCCATCATACACGGCGCGTGTACTGATCAGCTCTTCATTCAGCGGCTGTTTCTGTTTAAAGGCTTCGATGTTTTGGATATGTTTGTCCAACAGGTTTTTAAACAGGTGGTCCGGTTTATTTTTATGGTCCATGGTGGAAATGATTAAATCAGGGATGGTGGTGTCTTGAAAGATCAGGCCGTTATACCCAATCACAGCATCCACACCGTCTACCTTGTTATTGACATGATATATATCGACACCGTACGGACATTCCGGATTGGCAAAGTCTTTTAAAATTATTGTTATAGAAAAAAGATTGGCAAGGTAGTCAGCGGCGCTATACATGTTTTTCTTCCCGAAATTTCTTTTAAAGATTTCGTTATTGCTGTTTTCTATAAAGCCTAACTCTTGCAATTTGGGAACAATCAGTTCTTTATTCATGGGGATAGGCAGGCGTTTAACTGCCTCGAAATGAGTAGGTTCATATCGCGGGTATGCCGCAGGGTCTGCAGGCGGGAGCCGAGGAGGCGTATTAAACTTATACTCGGAAGGATGACATTCAAAATTCGGGGTAGCTGCAGTTTTAACGGCTTCTGCATCTTGCATTCTATCTTGCGTCAAATTCGGCTGATTGCTACATGCCGCCATAATCAGCAAACCCGCCAATACCATCAGCCTTTTATTGACTATCTCCATGATTTCACTTTCTTTATTTGGTTTTTGTTGTAATCAGTTATGGGCTTTCTTTCAGGTTTTATATCGATAGATTTGTAGTATTGTTCTCCTACCTCCACCAAATGAGTTGATTTCATAGGTAATGCCATCGTATACAGTACGCGTACTGATCAGCTCTCCATTAAGCGGCTGTTTCTGTTTAAAGGCTTCGATGTTTTGGATATGTTTGTCCAACAGGTTTTTAAACAGGTTTTCAGGCTTGTGTTTATGATTAATGGTAGAGATAACGAAATCGGGAATGGTGGTGTCTTTTAAGATGAATCCATCGTTTCCAATCAATATTTCTACGCCATTGATGGTATGACCTGATTCATTTAAATGAACTTCTGTTCGATATGCGCAATAAGGTTCGATAAAGTCTTTCAATGATATATATAAAGCAGAATCTTCATGACCTAAAACTTCATAGGTATATAAATTTTTCCCTTTTTCTGTTTTTACTTCATCATTATCATCTTCTCGAAAACCCAACTCCTGTAATTTAGGAACAATCAGTGTTTTGTTCATAGGTATGGGGAGGCGATGAACATTTCTAAAAGGCGCATCAAACTCCTGTACAGCTGATATGCTCAACACTGTTGCTGCAGATGGAGGTTGAGGCAGCTCTCCAAGGGTATTGAATTTATATTCGGAAGGATGACATTCAAAATGCGGGGTAGCTGCAGTTTTAACGGCTTCTGCATCTTGCATTCTATCTTGCGTCAAGTTCGGCTGATTGTTACATGCCGCCATAACCAGCAAACCCGCCAATACTATCAGCTTTCTATTGAATGTCTTCATTATTGATAACCTTCTTTGTACTTTTCGATGTTCATCATCTCCTGATGCGGTTTGTAACAAATAAATCGGGTTTTATGTTGGGTGGAAATGACAATGAATTTTGTATGTTAGCTGGGTTGAGATAATGGGTAAAGAAAATGGGATAAGCGGTGGAAGGTGTGTCTGAATGGTTTGCTTTGTTTAGCGAGATATAGTGGTAACTTTAAACCAGGACGGCGTTACCTCGCCTTGTCCTGATTTAAAGTTAATCCACTATAAATGGCTTGATGATGCGAAAGGTCGTCTTAAAACCCGATTTGGGCTTTTCAGACGACCTTTTGTTTGGGGCGGTATCAATAGACGTCGCGTTGGTAGCGTTTGTCTTCGCGCATTTCGTTGAGATAGTCTTCGGCATCGTCGCGGCTGAGTTTGCCTTGGGTTTCGATGACGTCGAGCAGGGCGGTTTCTACGTCGCGTGCCATGCGGGTGGCGTCGCCGCAGACGTAGAGGTGTGCGCCTTGTTGCAGCCAGTTCCAGACTTCGGCGGCGTGTTCGGCGATTTTGTGTTGGACATAGACTTTGTGTTCGCCTTGTCTGCTCCATGCCAAGTCGGCACGGGTAAGGATGCCGTCTTTGCGGTAATCGCTCCATTCAAGCTGGTAGAGGAAGTCGTCGGCGAGGCGTTGGTTGCCGAAGATGAGCCAGTTTTTGCCGTTATCGCCGTTGGCGGCGCGTTGCTGCATGAAGGCGCGGAAGGGGGCGATGCCTGTGCCTGCGCCTATCATGATGACGGGGGTGTCGCCGTTGGCGGGCAGGCGGAAATTGGGGTTGGGTTCGACGAAGACGCGTACTTCGCCGCCTTCTTCAAGACGTTCGCCCAGATAGCCTGAGGCTGCGCCGGTGTAGGTGTTGCCGTGGTGTTCGAAGCGGACGACGCCGACGGTCAGGTGAACTTCTTCGCCGACTTCGTCTTGCGCGGAGGCGATGGAGTAAAGGCGCGGGGTTTGGGGGCGGAACAGTTGGAACAGGGTTTGCGCGTCCAGCAGATGGGGGTAGGCGGCGAAGACGCCGACGGGCGGGGTGGCGGCGAGGTAGGCGTCCAATCGGGCTTTGTCGGCGGCTGTGGTTTTGAGTTCTTCGCTGCCGGACAACTCGGCGTATTGCTGCACGAGTGCCGGCGTGTTTTGCGTGATGTCGGCGGACTCGGTCAGGGCGGTGCGGATGTCGGTTTCGAGGTCGTCTGAAAGGCGGATTTTTTCTTCGCCGCTTAATTGATGCAAATCGAGAATTTCTTGAACCAAAGCGGGAGCGTTGAGCGGGAGTACGCCCAATGCGTCGCCTGCCTGATAGTGCAGTCCGGAGCCGGACAGGTCGATTTCGATGTGCTCCACGTCTCTTTCGGCGGAGCGGGACGTGATTTTTTGGCGGACGGACAGGGTGGCGGTGTAGGGTTTGTCTTTGGTATAGACAGTACCTGCGGTTTGAAGGGCGGCAGGTGTTGCAACGGATGCTGCGGCGGTTTGCGCGGCAAACTCGGCAACTAGGGGGACGACGGCTTCTATCCACGCGTCGGCGGCACTTTGGAACTCTAAATCGCAGATGCCCAAGTCGTTCAGACGACGTGCGCCCAGTTCGGCAAATTTGGCGTCAAAGTCTTTGCCCGCTTGGCAGAAATTGGGATAGGAAGAATCGCCCAAACCTAAGACGGCAAAAGTGAGTTTGCCCAAATCGGGGGCTTTTTTGCCGAAGACGAATTTATACAGCGGCAGGGCTTCTTCGGGCGGCTCGCCCTCGCCTTGCGTGGATGTTACCAATAACACGATGTCTTCATCGGGCAGGGTTTTGCTTTTGAAGTCCCCCGCGCTGCTCAATACGGCTTCTACGCCGGCGTTTTTGAGTTTGGCGTGTAAAGATTCGGCAACGCCGCGCGCATTGCCCGTTTGCGAGGCGGATAAGACCAACACGCGTCGCACGGGGGCGGCAACGGCGGGAGCGGCGGAAACACTCAAACCGCCCGCCACCCCTTGACTTTGCGCCCAGCAGTAGCCGGAAAGCCAAGCGAGCTGTGTAGGCGAGAGAGCGGCGAGTTGTGCGGAAAGTTCGGTGGGAAGCGGGTTGGCTGGGGTCATGTCGGTTCCTTTGTGCGGACGGCTGCTTGAGGCAGATCGTTGCCTGCGCGGCTTTAATTGTTTGGTTGAATGGTGAATTTTTCTGAAAACAGTGGCGATACTGTAAACAGGTCGTCTGAAAAACGGAAAGAATGCTTGGTTTTAATTTAATGCGATTTCGTTATATTCTGGATTGGGGAGGGGGAGAGGGTTGATATCGGTTTTCAGACGACCCTTACTCTTGATTATGCAAACAGGAGGCGTAAAATATCAAAAAATTACACAATAAAACAAATTCCAACACAACACATCATGAACCGTCTGCTCCAACACGCATTTACCCCCAATCAAGCCACATCCATAGGTCTGCTTGCCGTAGCCTTTTGGAGTTCCGTAGTCGGATTGATACGCGCCTTGAGCCTGCACATGGGGGCGGTCGGCGGTGCGGCGGTGATGTACAGCCTTTCCACTTTGTTGCTCTTGGCTATTTTCGGATTGCCGAATCTTCGGCAGTTCAGCCGCAGCTACCTTTTTTGGGCAAGCATTTTTTTCGTCGGCTGCGAATTGTGCCTGTCTCTTTCCATCGGTTTTGCCGACAACGCGCGCCAAGCGGTCGAAGTAGGCATGGTCAACTATCTCTGGCCGACGTTTACCATCATCGGCTCGGTTTGGTTTAACAAACAGCCGGCAAAATGGTGGATAGGCATAGGCTTTGTCCTGTCGTTTATAGGTATTGCCACCGTTTTAGGCGGTGACGGCGGATTTTCTCTGCCCGAAATTATCGGCAACGTCCGAACCAATCCGCTCAGTTACATCATGGCATTGTTGGACGCGCTGTTTTGGGCGGCATACTGCACCCTGACCGCCAGAACGAAAGCGCAGGGCAACGCCGTCGGTTTTTTCTTTCTTCTCGTCTCCTGCATCCTGTGGGCAAAATATTTCGCAGGCGGCTACGGCAGCCTTCATTTTGATACCGATTCCATACTTTATGCCGTCTCCGCAGCAGCCTGCATGGGTTTGGGTTACGCAGTTTGGAACATCGGCATTTCATGCGGCAATATGACCGTCTTAGCGGGCGCTTCCTATTTCATTCCCATTTTTTCTGCTCTCATTTCCTCCGTCCTGCTCAATGCGCCCCTGTCTGTACAGTTTTGGCAGGGCGCGATTATGGTCTGCATCGGCTCAGGCGTGTGCTGGCTTGCGACGCAGAACTTCAGTTTCAGACGAATTGAGTAGTTCTCGGTCCTTACATCAGGGTTTTTGAAAATACAACAAAAGGTCGTCTAAATATTTTCAGACGACCTTTTGTTGTATTTTCAGTTGTAATGATACGTTTGCTTAAGTTAAATACCGTTTATCTGAAATAAATTGCTGGTTTATGAGAATATGGTATTTCTACAGGAATCAGAAATTGATAATGGATTGTATTTCAGCTGGTCTGATTAATCAGAAATCTGTTACAGGAAGAGTAAAAGTGGAATGTGGAAAAGATAGGGTATTGAAGAAGCTATCAGCTCTAATAGCAGTTTTGGGGTCATTCGCTTTGGTAGCTTGTTATCCATCTTCAGAAAATAAGGAGGAAGTAAAAATGGATAATGAGATACCCATAACGGGTTTTGAAAGAAATATTAAAATTGATTTGAATGGAACGTTGATGAGCGTGCCTTACGGTTATTTGGCAGGTTCGTCCCGAGATTCGGCAACAAGATGGATGTCGGACGAGGAAAAAATCTATAAGGGCGGTAGGTTTGATATTTACGTCCATGCCAAACGCAAGGGAGATTCTTGGATTTTAGAGCCTTTTAATCGGGAGAATAAAGATAAATTTGTTAAGGCATTGAAGGATGATCTACCGATGATAGACACTATTTCGATTCAGAAAAATTCTGAATGCCTTTTAGATCCCAAGTATGTTACGAAAATGATGTTCAGGTACGGTTCAAAAGAAATAACTTCTTATTCTAAAGACTATAAAGCATATGAAAGGTTTAATGAAGAACCGTTCTATCATGAATTTAATTATATTAGAGATGATGAAAATCCAGTAAGAATACAAGTAAGGGATGATGGTAGAAAAAATGGAAAAAAACTTAATGAACCACATTTTTCAATCGCAGTTGACTCATGCATAAATGGTTTGTCAGTAGATTATTATCCTAGTATCAGTGCACATGAATATGGAAATTTTTCTAAGCAACCTTCTCAACAAGAGTTGATTGAATATCATCTAAAAATAGAGAAATTAATTAAAAGTTTTATCAAGTAATTTTATTTTAGGATTCTAACTTATGATTATTTTAAATAGATAACAACAGGCTGAGTTAAAAGGAAAAGAACTGTGTAGAGATGTTCTATCTGAGTTTGCTATATAATCGCGCCATCTTTGATGAACAAACATCGTCTGAAAGAACATCTTTATTTTCAGACGACCTAAAATAAAACCGACATACAAAGGAGCCGAACCATGTTTCACAGCATCAACGCCTATACCGGCGAAACGCTTTGCCGCCGTCCTGCGCAGGGTTATACAGAGTTTGCACAAGAATTGGCAGCGTTGAAGTTGCGCCAGCAGGCGTTTGCGCGGTTGGGCGTTACCGGGAGGACTGCTTTGCTGCAAGCCTTTGCCGAGCGTTTGGCGCAAAACAAGGAGCGGCTTGCGGAAATGGTTTGCGAAGAAGTCGGACGCTGCCTGCATGAATGCCGTGCTGAACTGGATAAATCCGTCGAACTCATCCGATATTACGTCCGCCTTGCCCCCGAGTTGTTGGCGCATAAGACCATTGCCACGCAGGCAAGCCTCAGTCAGGTGCGTTTTGAGCCGTTGGGCGTTGTGCTTGCCGTCATGCCGTGGAACTATCCTGTCTGGCAGGTTTTGCGTTTTGCCGTTCCTGCCCTGTGTGCGGGAAATGCTTGTGCCGTCAAACCTGCGCCTAGCGTGGCGCGGGTCAGTGCTGCGCTGCTGGAACTGGTTTCAGACGACCTCCCGTTGATTGGCGCATGGTTGGACAACGACGATACGTTGAAAGCCATTGAAGACACCGATGCGATGGCGTTTACCGGCTCGACGCGTACCGGCCGCCTGCTCGCCGCCCATGCGGGAATGCACCTCAAAAAAAACGTCCTCGAACTCGGCGGCAGCAACCCCTTCATCGTCATGCCCGATGCGGATCTCGAACGTGCCGCCGTCGAAGCTTGTTATTCGCGTTTCCGCGACGCGGGTCAGTCTTGCAACGCAGCCAAACGAATCGTCGTAACCGAAGCCGTTGCCGACCGCTTTATTCCCCTGTTCCTTGCCGAATGCGCCAAATTGCAAACAGGCGATCCCAAAGACCCTGCGACCACACTCGCCCCGCTGCACCGCGAAGACTTGCGCGCAAACGTACACGCTCAGGTACAGGACGCAGTCGCACACGGTGCGCAGGTTCTGACGGGCGGTTTCATTCCCGAAGGAAAGGGCTGGTTTTACCCCGCCACCGTATTGGACAAAGTGAATCCTGACTGCCGCGTTTGGAATGAAGAGGTTTTCGGGCCGGTTGCCATGATTTTGCGGGCGAAGGACGAGGAACACGCCGTCGCCCTTGCCAACGATACGCCCTACGGATTGGGCGCCAGCATTTATACCGCCGATACCCGCCGCGCTTGGGCATTTGCCGAAAAAATCCAAGCAGGCTCGGTGTTTATCAACCGCCACACCAGCAGCGACCTGCGCCTTCCCTTTGGCGGCGTCAAGGCTTCCGGTTACGGACGGGAATTGTCTGAATTCGGGTTGTATGAATTTGTGAACGTGAAAACGTATTGGCAGAAATAAGGATGGATTGAAAAAGGTCGTCTGAAAACGCCGGGATTGTCTATGTTGCGTTTTCAGACGACCTTTTTATCGTGTGCAGAGAGATAGCGGACTGACTTAACACTTATTACGCTATCGCTGCGCGTCAAGCATCCACTGTAAAGAACAAGGTTTCTTGTTTTAAAGCATTGCCGTCGGCATCGGTCAAATCGGCGTGTGCTGCGGAAAATTTGATAACCGCAAGACTCAGGCTGCCGGTATCGGTTAGCGCGGTATTGATGATTTGTCCGGCTTCTTCGCCTCCGTTTTGAACGGTAACGCCTGCGGCTTCCAACGAATCGCCCCGCAAAACCGCCAGCCCGCGTTTGACTTGTCCGCGATATTGGGCGCGGGCGATGATTTCCTGTCCAGGATAGCAGCCTTTTTTGAAATGTACGCCGCCGATGATGTGTTGGTTGAGCATTTGGGCAACGGCAGTTTCTTTGGTTGCCGTCGAAATCCAAGCGTAGCCGCTGCGGATTTCGTGCAGGTTCCAAGCGTTTTCGGCTGCCGCGTCATATTCGGGCAGAAGCCCGGCCTCGCCGATTTTCAGACGACCTGAATGGGGCAGGGTAATGGTGTATACCCCGTTGTCTGCTTGGGCAGGAAAGGATAGGGCAGGTTCGGCTGCGGGAGAGGGGGAGGCAGTTTCGTCCAGCTCGCCTGCGACGGCAAAATCGGGCAGCGGTTCAAAGATGACTTTGGCTCTCAGGACAAACATACGCAACCGTTTGACAATGGCTTCGGTCAGATCCTGCGCCATAATCAGCAGCAAGTCTTCTCCTCGATTGAGGACGATCATATTTGCCAACACGCGCCCTTTCGGGGTGTTGTAAGTGGCATAACATGCGGTATTTTCGTTCAGATGGTTGATGTCGTTGGATAATTGGCCGTGAAGAAAGGAGGCTCTGTCCTCCCCGCTGACTCGGACGACACCAAAAAATGGCAGGCGGGTTTGCATGTGGAATCCTTTGTCGGGTAGCAATGGAATAGTTCGATATTATAAGAACAAACGCTTGATGAAAAAAGCCGTTGAGTATAGGAAAAGCGTACAGAGGTCGTCTGAAAAGGTTTCAGACGACCCATTTTGTTCTGATTAAAAGGAAAATCGGCTAAAATGACGGCGCTTTTTCTTTAGGATAGAGAGTGATTTCAAGATGATTCAGTTATACGGCATTCCCAATTGCGATACGGTGAAAAAAGCCCGCAAATGGTTGGAAGAACATGGTGTTGATTTTCAATTTGTGGATTTTAAAAAGAGCCCGCCGCAAGTTGACACGATAAGCAAATGGTTGGAGCAGATACCGCTGGAGGTTTTATTGAACAAACGCGGTACGACGTGGCGCAAGCTGGATGGGCAAGCCCAAGCCGCTGCGGCTACTGCCGATGGCGCGGTTCGATTGATGGCGGAACAGCCCAGCATCATCAAGCGTCCGGTTTTGGAAAAGGAAGGGCAGTTTTTCGTCGGCTTTTCCGAAGAAAACTATCAAGAAATTTTTTCAAAATAACACGATACGGCGGAATGGGGTCGTCTGAAAAATAAGTCGGACCAGCGTTCTGCCAAGAGTGCATAACAGGGCAAAACGCGCTACAATGCGCGTTTGCTATTTTAACCATTACGTCTTCAGATAATATGTTCCATACCGTTGAAAAATATAAAACTCCGGCCCAGATTTTGTTGGGTCTGATCGCGCTGACCTTCGTCGGCTTCGGTGTCAGTACGGTTGCTGCGCCCGGCTCTGATTTTATCGTCAAAATAGGGGATGAAAAAATCAGTGAGTATTCTTTGAATAATGAGTTGCAAGGTGAGCAGCTTCAAGGTCAAAGCCCGTCGCGGGGAGCCGTATTCCAATCTTTGGTTCAACGCGCCTATCTGAAGGAAGGTGCCAAGTTGATGGGTGTGGAAGTTTCCCAAGAGCAGCTTAAACAACTGATCGTGGATGATCCTAACTTTCACGATCAAAACGGTAAATTCAGCCAACAGATTTTTTCAAACTTCCTGAGCCAACGCCATATGACGGAAGACCAGTTTGTCGCCGACATCCGCGAACGGTATGCGTTGCAAAGTTTGATCAATTTGGTGCAAAACGGTGCGATTATCAGCGATGCGCAAGCAGAGCAGCTGATTAAGCTGACTCAGGCGACCCGCGATATCCGTTCGGTAACATTCAATCCTGAATCCTTTGTTTCTCAAGTAAAAGTTGATGATGCCGCATTGAAGGCATATTATGAGGCGCACAAAAAAGATTATCTGATTCCGCAAGGCGTGAAATTGGAATACATCGCCCTGAGTGCCAAAGATTTGGCGGACAAACAGACCGTCAGCGAAGACGAAGTGAAAAAAGCATTTGACGAGCAGGCGCCCCATCTTTCGCCCCGCCGTGAAATTGCCCACATCTTCTTCCCGGTGCCTCAAGATGCCGATGAAACGGTACGCGCGGCAATCAAAGCCGAAGCAGACAAAGTTGCGGCAGAGCTGAAAGCCAAACCGGCCGATTTTGCTGATCTGGCGAAGAAATATTCAAAAGACACCGCATCTGCTTCCAAAGGCGGCAACTTGGGCTATCTGTCTAAAGACGGCGGCTTGGGTACGGATTTGGAAAACGTGGCGTTCTCGCTGCCTAAAGGCGGAATCAGCGATGTGGTTCAAACGCCGGTCGGCTACGATATCGTCCAAGTTTTGAATATCGAAGACAAAGTATCTTTAGAACATGAAAAAGCCCGTATCGAAGCCGATTTGAAGCTGAAAAAAGCTGCTTCCGAATTTAATTCGGCCAAAGAAAAGCTTTCTGAAGAAGCATTTAATACGCCGACTTCCCTAGCGGATGTCGCTAAAAAAATAAATCTGAAACTGGAAAGCCTGGATCAAGATTGGTTGACTCAAGCCAACGGTAAAGCAGCAGGTTTGCCCGATGCATTGATTAATGCTGCGTTCAGTGAAGATGTGTTGAAGAAAAAACACAATTCCGATTTGATTTCCATGGACAAAGATACGGTTTGGGTTATTCGTGTCAAGGAAGTCAGGGAAGAAAAAACCGCACCTTTCGCTGACGTTCAAGAAGAAGTGCGTTTGGCTTATCTGCGCAGTGAAGCCGCAAAACTGGCCGATAAAAAAGCCAAAGAAGCCATCGAGGCTTTGAAGGCAGGCAAGGCAGTTGACTTGAAATGGTCGGAAGTATCGAAATTGAGTGCGCAAGATGCACGCCGAACCATGGCACCCGAAGCGTATAACGAACTGATTAAAGCCCGTCCGCAAAATGGCAAACCTGCATACGCCATGCTGCTGGAAGGCATGCCGGCTCCTGTAATTGTTGAAGTACAAAATATTGCCGCGCCGGAAAATATCGCTTCCCAAGTGCCTGCTGCCAAACAAATGCTGGCGCAACAGCAGTCTGCCAACATTTTTGATGCATTGCTGCGTTATTTCAGCAAGGAAATCAAGCGCGAGCAAGGTGCGCAAAAAGTTGATAATTCAGCAGAGTAAGCTGGTGATGAACAGGTAGGCGGCAATGATGGCAAACATGATTGCCCGTCTGCCTTAAACAGAATCAAACGGTCGGAGAAAATCCGACCGTTTTCATTATATAATCAGCCTTTCTTGCCCCATCAATATATAGTGGATTAACTTTAAACCAGTACGGCGTTGCCTCGCCTTAGCTCAAAGAGAACGATTCTCTAAGGTGCTGAAGCACCAAGTGAATCGGTTCCGTACTATCTGTACTGTCTGCGGCTTCGTCGCCTTGTCCTGATTTAGTTAATCCACTATATATAGTGATTTCACTACTATACACATCCCAATTTTCCTTGTTTTTCGGTTAGAGGTCGTCTGAATACCATGAGCAAAGCTCCCGATGCTTTTACGCGGCTGATTAATGCCTTGAAAATTTTACCCAATGTCGGTCCGAAATCCGCGCAGCGCATGGCGCATCAATTGCTGCAAAGCAAGCGGGAGCAGGCGCAGGAGTTGGTTGATGCTTTGCAATACGCATTAAAGCAAGTCCAGCATTGCAGGATGTGCAACACATTTTGCGAAGGGAGTTTGTGTGATATCTGTTCTGACGAATTGCGCGACAAACACCGCCTGATGATCGTCCATATGCCAGCAGATGTCTCCAATATGGAAACAGCCAATTGCCATGACGGTTTGTATTTTGTGCTGATGGGGCAAATCAGTCCCGCGCAAGGGATGGATGTGAGCGCCATCGCATTGGACAAACTGGTGGCAAGGTTGCAGAACGCCGATGTCGAAGAAATCATCATTGCAACAAACTTTACTGCCGAAGGAGATGCGACGGCGTATGTGTTGGCAGAATTGTTTAAAAACCTTCCATACAAAGTCAGCCGTCTTGCCAGAGGCATCCCTTTGGGTGGGGAGCTGGAATATGTCGATGCAGGGACTTTGGCGCAGGCCGTTTATGAAAGGCGCGCAATCAAGGAATAAACAATAAGGTCGTCTGAAAACGCGTTTCAGACGACCTTATTTCAAACAAAGCCGGTTTATTTGCAGCTTACGCCTTGAATTTGCGGAGTGTCGCCGCTGCCTACTTTAAAGGCACATTTGGTGGCGCTGCTGCCGGACACGGTAACGACACCGCTGCCTGCGGTCAGGCTGACCGGTTCCTTAACACCCATGCCGACTGCGGTTGCGGCAAGTTTTTGCACGTCGGCAGCGGAATAGGACGTATTGTTTGAACTGATTTTAATCTCCTTAGCCGCATACGCATTTGCACTAAATGCCAATCCGGCAGCGGCAACGGATAATGCTAAGAATTTTGTGATGTTCATTAATGGTTTTCCTTTTTGATGGCGGTAAACTTTACCGCGATTTCAGAATAAGGCCGAATAGATGATTGTGCAAGTTTTTCGGCCGATTTTACGGTAGCCCTGAATAAGAAGACTTTGGTTTACAAATTGCGATGTCTCTATTCTTGGTCGTTTCGGCGTATTCAGACGACCTGTCGGTTTTACGGTACAATAGGCGTTTTTTGACAAACGGATGAGGCATATAAATGGCTTCTTTAGAGACTTGGATAGGACTGCGCTATTTGCGGGCAAAAAAACGCAATGGCTTCATGTCGTTTATCACCGTCATTTCTATTGTAGGTATTGCACTCGGTGTAATGGCTTTGATTGTCGTATTGTCTGTCATGGCGGGCTTTCAGAGAGACATACGGGGGCAGCTTTTGAAAGTGGCTCCTCATGCCGAAATGGGTTATTACGATAACGGCAACGGTAAAAGCTGGGAGAGCCTGCGCGAGATTATTAAAGGACGCAAAGAGGTGCTTCAGTCGGCACCTTATGTTTCGGGGCAGGCATTGCTGGCAAATGCGGGTGAGGTCCAAGGCGTTCAAATCCGCGGGATTTTGCCTGATGAAGAAAAAAAGATCGTTGAATACAGTAAAGAAATGCCTGTAGGCAGTTTTGATGATTTGAAACCAGGCGAATTCGATATTATTTTGGGACAGGATTTGGCTGAGACTTTGGATGTAAAGGTTGGTGAAAAAATCACTGTCGTTACACCTGAAGGCAACGTGACGCCTGCCGGTGTCGTACCTCGTCTGAAACAATTTAAAGTTGTCGGTTTAGTCAAAACCAAAATCCATGAATTGAACAATTCTCTGGCATTGACACACATGAAAGATGCCCAAGTCTTGTACCGCCTAGATGAAAATGCGGCAGGCTTGAGATTGAAACTTGCCGATCCGATCAACGCGCCGTCGTTCACCGAAACACTGCTGCCGAAAAATCTGCAAGAAGAAGTATGGTTGCGCGATTGGACATACACCAACCGCAGTTATTTCGAGGCCGTAGAAATGGAGAAAAGGGTGATGTTCATCATTCTGCTGCTGATTGTTGCCGTAGCCACCTTTAACTTGGTTTCTTCTTTGGTCATGGCGGTTACGGAAAAACAAGCCGATATTGCCATTTTGAGGACTTTGGGTGTCTCCCCGGGCAGCATTATGAAAATTTTTATGGTGCAGGGCGTATTTGCCGGCTTTTTCGGCACCTTAACCGGTGTGATTACCGGTGTCACGTTGGCTTTGAACGTGGGCAGTATTGTCAAACAGTTAGAGAGTTGGTTTGGTTTCCAATTCATCAAATCACAAGTTTATTTCATTGATTATATCCCGAGTGATGTCAGTGTTCATGATGTTGTGCTGATTGCCTGCATTTCCCTGATTTTGTCGTTTATCGCTACGCTCTATCCAAGCTGGCGTGCTGCAAGAACCCAACCGGCGGAGGCTTTGCGCTATGAATAAAGTAGTTTTGAAATGCGATAATGTCAGCAAAAGCTACAAAGACGGTCAATTGAATGTCAACGTTTTGAATCAGTTGAGGCTAGAAGTGCTCGAAGGTCAAAGCGTCAGCATTATCGGTTCGTCCGGTAGCGGCAAATCGACCTTGATGCACATTTTGGGCGGTTTGGATAAGCCGACTTCCGGCAGCGTGGTACTGATGGGACAGGATTTGAGTCAGTTGGGACAGAAACAACTGGGTCTGCTGCGCAATCAGTATTTGGGTTTCGTGTACCAGTTCCACCATTTACTGCCTGAATTTTCCGCTTTGGAAAACGTCATGATGCCGCTTTTAATCGGCAAGATGAAAAAAGCCGAAGCAGAACAGCGTGCGGTTGAAATGTTGGAAAAAGCGGGTTTGAAAAAGCGCATACAACACCGCCCCAGCGAGCTTTCCGGTGGCGAACGCCAACGTGCCGCCATTGCGCGCGCGCTGGTAACACGTCCCAAATGTTTGCTTGCTGACGAGCCTACAGGCAATCTTGACCGTAAAAATGCGCAAAATGTACTGGATATGATGCTGGATCTGAAATCCGAGTTGAATACCAGCCTGATTGTGGTCACGCATGATGACGAGTTGGCAGTCCGCTTTGAGCGGGTTATGCTGATGCACGACGGACGCTTGGAAGAGCAGTAACTATCCGGCAAATACGCAAAGGTCGTCTGAAAAAGTAATTGATGCTTTTCAGACGACGGCGGATTCGGATTTGAAGTGCAACTTTCCATAACAGAAAAAGGCCGGTATGCGGTAGCATACCGGCCTTTCCTGCAATGCAACACATTAACATCCTTATCCGCCCAAGAAAAACACTTGGTTACGAAACGCCAAGTGTTTTATTCTTGAATCTGTTCCAACCACTGATGCACTTGAAATCCGAATCCAAAGTCGTCTGAAAACTGAATGCCCCTTGAAGTTGAGCCCGTTCACTATACATAGCCAATACTTGGGAGGCAAATTCAAAAAAAACTGCTATGGAAAGGGCAGCTTTTGTCCGGTTTGGCGGAAACGGTGGGATTCGAACCCACGGAGGATTTGCACCCTCAGCGGATTTCGAGTCCGCTGCATTCAGCCTCTCTGCCACGTTTCCGTAGAATAAAGTAAAACCAAATAAAAATGTTGATGGCTGGGCTTCACTTCATTTTTATTTGGTTTTTCTATTTTCAAGAAATGGCGGAAGCGGTGAGATTCGAACTCACGGAGGGCTATCAACCCTCGACGGTTTTCAAGACCGTTGCATTAAACCGCTCTGCCACGCTTCCGTTTCTTGAAGCCGAAATAATAATGAAATTTGTCGGGTTTGCCAAGCGAAATTTGCAGGCGAATATTTAGTTTTTTGTTTTTACTTGGTTTGTTCTTTACGCATGAACACCCATTCGGACTCATTGGACGCTGCTGCGCTAAATGCGTAGCCTTCGTAATCGAAATTTTTCAGCATTTCAGGGTCGGTAATATTGTGTTCCGCCGCGTAGCGTACCATCAGTCCGCGCGCGCGTTTGGCGTAGAAGCTGATGATTTTGTATTTGCCGTTTTTTTCATCTTTAAAAACGGGGGTAATCAGGCGGGCTTTGAGTTTTTTAGTGTTGACGGATTTGAAATATTCTTGCGAAGCGAGGTTAACCAATATGTCGCTGCCTGCTTGGGCAAGGGTGTCGTTCAGCAGGTTGGTGATGATGTCGCCCCAAAATTCATACAGGTTCTTACCGCGTGTGTTGGCAAACGCCGTTCCCATTTCCAAGCGGTAGGGCTGCATCAAATCCAGCGGGCGCAGGACGCCGTAGAGGCCGGAAAGCAGGCGGACGTGTTGTTGCAGATATTGGATTTGTTCGGGCTTGAGGGTGTCTGCGGCGATACCTTCGTAAACGTCGCCGTTGAACATAAAGACTGCCTGTTTGGCGTTTTCAGGGGTAAACGGCGTATGCCATTCGGCGTTGCGCTCGGCGTTTAAGAGGGCGATTTTGTCGGAAACGTGCATCAGCTCGGCGATTTGCTGCGGAGCAAGTTCACGCAGTTGGCGCATCAGGATTTCGGCTTCAGCCAAGAGGTCGGGTTGGGTGAATTCTTTGACGGGCGCAGGGTCTTTTTCATTGAGGTTTTTGGCGGGGGAAAGGACGAAGAACATGATGGACTCGGAGATGTGATAAACAGCGGCATTGTAGGTTTAAAATGTTTTATGGGCAAGTTTGATAAGTGAAGTAAATACCGTTATAGCAAAGGCTGTTTGAATGAAATCAAAAAGGTCGTCTGAAAACTCGGATTTGAGGTTTTCAGACGACCTTTTATTGAATCACTACTTTATTCAGCGATACAGGGAAACGATGGTTTCGGCGGCTTTGACGCAGCTATCGATATCGGCGACCAAGGCGATGCGGACGTAGCCTTCGCCTGGATTGCCCCATTCGGTATCGCGGGCAAGGAAGCGGCCGGGGAGGACTTGGATGGCGGCTTTTTGCCAGAGGTTTTTGGCAAATGCCAAGTCATCGCCATCGGGGACTTTCAGCCAGATGTAGAATGATGCGTCGGGCAGTTTGACATCGAATGCCTGCTGCAAAATGGGGATGACGCAGTCAAATTTTTCCTGATACAGGCGGCGGTTGGCGATGACGTGTTCCTCGTCGTTCCATGCGGCGATGCTGGCGCGTTGGACGGGGATGCTCATCGCGCTACCGTGGTAGGTGCGGTAGAGCAGGAAGTTTTTAAGCAATTCGGCATCGCCTGCGACAAAGCCGGAGCGCAGTCCGGGGACGTTGGAGCGTTTGGAGAGGCTGGTGAACATGACGATATTGCGGTTGCCGCGCCCTAATTGCGCTGCCGCCTGTAAGCCGCCTATGGGTTTGTTGCCGTCGAAATAGATTTCGGAATAGCATTCGTCGGAAGCGATGATGAAACCGTATTTGTCTTGCAGATCAAAGATTTCTTTCCAGTCTTCCAGTTGCAGGACGCTGCCGCTGGGGTTGTTGGGCGAGCAGACGAACATGACTTTGGTGCGTTGCCATACTTCTTCGGTGATGCTTTTCCAATCGGGCTTGAAGGACGGGGCAGGGCAGTTGGCAAAACGGATTTCGCCGCCGCCGAGGATGGCTGCGCCTTCGTAGATTTGGTAGAACGGGTTGGGGCTGAGGACGACGGGTTTGAGGTCGTCTGAAACGGGGTTTAAGACGGTTTGAACGAAGGAAAACAAGGCTTCGCGGCTGCCGAGTACGGGTAGGACTTCTGTATCGGGGTTGACGGTCAGTCCGTCATAACGGCGGCGCATCCAGTCGGCACAGGCTTGACGCAGCTCGGGCAGACCTGCGGTCAGGGGGTATTTTTCCAGTTCGTGCAGCGAGGCGGTCAGCGCATTGGTGATGACTTCGGGGGTAGGGTGTTTCGGCTCGCCGATGTGAAGGTGGACGGGGGTGACGCCTTCGGGAGGGTTAACGCCCTGCATGGCTTCGCGCAGGCGGGCGAATGGATAGGGTTGGAGCTGGTTGAGTAGTGAGTTCATGGGTGTTCCAAATGTCTATCGAGACGGTCATCTTAGCATTTTTTATGCGGATTTTGTTGACAATGTGTGCAGGAAAAGGGAAGACGCGTTGGGAAAAGGTCGTCTGAAAATCGGTTTCAGACGACCTTTTTTGAGCATCACGCGATTTACAGGCAAAATATAGTGGATTAACTTTAAACCAGTACGGCGTTGCCTCGCCTTATCCTGATTTAAATTTAATCCACTAAAAAAGGGCACATTGAAATATGCCCTTTTTTAGCGTTCATCTGCGGGTATGAATTATTTGGCTGCGGCGGGAAGAGCGCCGTTGAGCAGATATTGGATGGTTTCTTGCACCGTGCGGATGGCGTTGCCAAACGGCAGCGGGTCTTTACCTCGGAAAAACAAGCCTTTATCGACTTCTCCACGGAAAGCGGCGGAGAGTTGGATGTCAATGCAGAATTGTCCGGCTTTTGCCAAACCGTCGCGCAGGCCGCAGCTGGTCAGACAGTTCAAGCCTTGCGTACAGCGGCGCGGGTCGGCTTTGGCATTGGCTTGCAGCTTGGATTCGCGCTTGATGTAGCTGTCTAGGAATTTGGTGCGCACACCGCGTGCGGGCAGTCCGGCGACGGACATAAATTCGACAACATGCTCGGTTTCCGCACCTGCCAGCGTTTTTTTGAAGTTGATGTGGGCATCGCCTTCTTCGGTAACCGCAAACGCCGTGCCGATTTGGACGGCGGATGCGCCCCAGTTTTTCAGCGCGGTTTTGACTTTTTCAAAGTTCGCCATGCCGCCGGCGAGAATGAGCGGGATTTTTTCGCTTTCAAGACCTAAGTTCTTGAATACTTCGAAAGTTTCTTCGATGACGCGTTTGAATTCAAACTTGGCATCGTTCACACCTGCCACGCTTGCCGCGCCCAAGTGTCCGGCAGCGTGCGCGGGATGTTCGATAACGATGGCATCGGGCAAAACACCTTTTTTCATCCAGCGTTTCAATACGATACCGATACCGCGCGATTCGGACAAAATCGGGAACAGGGCGACATCTTTGTGATAACCCTCGGTCATTTCGGGCAAATCCAGCGGCAATCCCGCACCCATCACAATCGCATCCGCACCCGATTCGCAGGCCTGGCGGACGTAGGCGGCGTGGTCTTTGACGGCTTTCATGACGTTGACGGCAATCATGCCTTTGCCGTTTGCGTCGGCTTTGGCTTTTTGGATTTCGCGGTCAAGCGCGGTACAGTTGAGTCGGGTGTATTTTTCTTCGCTCGGATTGATTTTGGATTCGGCGAGCAGGTCGTCATGAAGGTGGCGCAAATCGACGCTGGCAATCGTGCCGACACCGTTTTCGCGGGCGACCGCGCTGGAGAGTTTCGATGCGGAAACGCCCACGCCCATTCCGCCTTGGACGACGGGAATCAATGATTTGCCTCGGATGTGCAATGGGTCGAAGTTGTTTTGCATGTATGGGTTCCTTGATGGTTGCGGGAGCGGACTGATATTGGCAGACCGGCTTTGCTGGATTTTTGAAAATTTATTTTTAATCAATGGGTAAGGTTTGGTTTTTTACTGAACCTGATGATATTGGGCTGCTTGTATCTTAGGTTTTAGTAATTATACTCTAAATGTGGACAAAAATTAGAGTATCAATACAGTTTTTGCAAATTAAATTTGAAAAGTATTGTTAACTAAGAAATATTTTTTCGGGTTAGGTCGTCTGAAAGATTGATTTATCGAAGGTTGGTTTGGGATGAGGGCTGACTGCTTTGCCTATTTCTATTCCACTTAAACTGTAAAAAGATGCATTCCAAATCATCTTAATGGGTGAAATAATGAGGATAACTGGTTTATTGCGATGAGATGTTGGGGATATAAGAAGACACCGTGTTATAGTGGATTAAATTTAAATCAGGACAAGGCGACGAAGCCGCAGACAGTACAGATAGTACGGAACCGATTCACTTGGTGCTTCAGCACCTTAGAGAATCGTTCTCTTTGAGCTAAGGCGAGGCAACGCCGTACTGGTTTAAATTTAATCCACTATATTTACACAACGGGTTGAGAAAAATAATTCTGTAAGACCTCAAAAGGCGTATTACCTTTCAAGTTCTTATGTGTCCTTGACTGCTTATACCGTTGAATGCGCCTGCTCGGATAAAGACACGGACTATCGGGGTAAGCAGTTTCAGGTGCCCGCACTTTGTCCGATTTTGACTTGACCGTTTGCTGATATGTTTATCTTGTCAAATTCTGTTTTTCAGTTTGTATTTCAGTTAGTAAGCCAGTAATAGGCATTCCATTTTTTTGAGCATGCAGAGCCCATTTTTCTGCTTCATATAATTTGTTTTTATCTTTACTGTCTTGGTAATGATCAAAGAATATATAGGCAAGATCATGTTGTGCTTGAGTATTGCCCGACTCAGCGGCACGAACTAACCAAAATATAAATTTATCTTGGTTAAACTCATAAAAAGCAAAATAATGAGCTAATTTTGATGCTGCTTGACCATTACCGGAAGAGGCATCGATTTTTAACTTTTCCAGCTCGGTTTTAGAAATATACACGTTGTCATTTAATGACGTATTGGCATCAGATTGCATGCGTCTCTCCTTGCCGTAGGAGTGGTTGCAAGATAACAAAAATATACCTAGCAAAATGATTTTAAGAGTCATATGGCTTGAATGTAACTTGTTTCCCTTCATTTCTTGCTCCTCCTGATGTAGAACCTGGCTTGCACCGAGTATCTGGATAGTCTTTTGTGCGTCTAAGATTTGTAGCGGTTCATTTTTCAGACGACCTTTTGGTAGATGTGGATAAATGAGTTTGTTCACGAACTGATAGAAAACGAGACACCTGTTCTCCGTCACTCCTGCTTGCGCGGGCTTAACGGCCGGCTGGCGTTTCTATTTTCATTCTCGAAGCAAATCTCAATCCTCTTTTTTCTCCAACGCGGCAAAGGCGGCCTTCATGGTCGGGTTTTTGCGCACTAATTTTTTGACAGTCAGGTCGGTCGCTTTGTTGTTGGCAAGGCGCAGGTTGTTTTCCGAAGAAAGCAGGGCTTCTTTGGTTTTTTGCAGATGGCTGATGGTTTTGTCGATTTCGTCGATGGCGGTTTGGAACTTGCGGCTGGCGAGTTCGTAATTGCGGGCGAAATCGGTTTTGAACTTGTCCAAGTCTTCTTCAAAGTGTGTGATGTCGATGTTTTGCGCGCGCATTTGTGCTAATTCTTGTTTGTATTTCAATGAATTGAGTGCAGCATTGCGCAGCAGGGAGACGATGGGGATGAAAAACTGCGGGCGCACGACGTACATTTTCGGGTAGGCGTAGGACACGTCGACGATGCCGTTGTTGTAGAGGTCGCTGTCGGCTTCCAAGAGTGAGACGAGGACGGCGTATTCGCAGTTTTTTTCTCTGCGGTCTTTGTCCAACTCTTTGAAAAATTGTTCGTTTTTCTTTTTGGTGGCGGTTTCGTCGTTTTCGTTTTTCATCTCGAACATGATGGAGATGATTTCGTTGCCTTCTTCGTCGGTTTCGCGGTAGATGTAGTCGCCTTTGCTGCCGGTTTTGGCGTCGTTGTCCTTGCCGAATACGGCTTGGGGAAAGGCGGTGGTGCGAATGCGGTTGAATTCAGTTTCGCAGTGCTGCTCGAGGCTTTCGCCTATCATTTTGGTGGACTGTCTGGCTTTGAAGTCTTTGTAGAAGGCGATGGTTTCGTCTTTTTGTTTGAGTTCGGCTTCGTATTTTTCGCGCAGGCTTTGTTTTTCCAACTGGTTTTCTTTGGATTGCAGCATGAGCTGCGTGTTCAAATTGCCCAATTCGCGCTCTTTTTCGGCAACGGCTTTGGTGATTTCCAACTCTTTTTCTATGTTTTTCGCTGTTTCCAGCGATTTTGCCTGCGCTTTCAGTTCGGCAATCAATTTATCTTGTTCGGCGATTTGCGCTTTCAGACGACCTTCGATTTCGGCGGCGGCGAGTTTGCTGTCTTTTTCGTAGGCGTTGATTTGGTTGGACAGGGCGGCGATTTCGTGGTTTTTGTCGGCTAGGATTTTGTCGAACTGATTTTGCGCCTGCGCTTGGGCAAGCTGCATATCGCTTTGAAACTGCATCTGCGCCTGTTGCAGGCGCTCGTGGATTTCGGTTTGAAATTCTTGGGTGCGGACTTGGTTCAGGATGTCGGCGTAACTGGCTTCGTTGACGGTAAACGCGGTGTGGCAGTGCGGGCATTTGATTTCGTGCATGGCGGGTTTCCCTTGTATTTGAAGCGTGTCATTTTAGCAGAAAGGTCGTCTGAAAAAGTTTTAGCGAAACTCGCTACGCTCGTTCTGGCGAAACCCTTACGGGTTTTCAGACGACCTCGTCGCTTCAAATTCAATCGCAAGCTACGTTGCCGACATCAAGACTGAAATCGTGAAACTCGTTGAGCGTGCTGCGGTGGCCGATGCTGATGATGATGCTCTGCGGCAGTTTGCGTTTCAAAGCGCGGTAGAGCAGGGCTTCGGTCGGTTCGTCCAAGGCGGCGGTGGCTTCGTCGAGCAGGATGACTTTGGGCTGCGAGAGCAGGGCGCGGACGAAGGCGACGCGTTGCAGTTCGCCCGGGGAGAGTTTATGTTGCCAGTCATCGGTTTTATCTAATTTATCAACCAGATAACCTAATCGGCAGGTATTCATGGCGTCGATTAGTTCGGGATGCTGTTTGTCGATGTCGGGGTAACAAATCGCATCGCGCAGGCTGCCTTGTGCCGTGTACGGACGTTGCGGCAGGAAGAGGATGTCTTGATGCGGCGGATGGCTGACTTTACCGCTGCTGCCGAAAGGCCAAAGCCCTGCCAGCGCGCGCAGCAACGAAGTTTTGCCGCAACCGCTCGGACCGCGTATCAGCAGGGAGTTGCCGTTTTTGAGGTTAATATTGATACCGTCTAATAAAACTTCGCCGTTGTGGCGGTATAGGGCAACGTTTTCTAAGATCAGGCCGTCTGAAACTTCGGTAAGCTCGGGTTGTTGTGCGGCGTGTTGTTCTTCCGTACTCAGCAAGAATCCGTACAGACGCTCCAATCGGGCGCGGTAGGCGGTGAACTTGTTGTAGAACATACGGAAGAAAGACAGCGCACTTTGCAAACGGGAGAAGGCTTGGACGGTCTGCTGAATGTCGCCGATTTTGATTTGTCCGGCAAACAGGCGCGGGGCTTGCAAAATAATGGGGAAGAGCTTGATGCCGTTGGTAAACATATCGTTAAAGCCGCTCAGGCAGACGCTTTGCCGCGCAATGCGCCAACGGTTGCGGATGATGGCTTTGAAGCGGTCGGCAAGCTGGTCGTGTTCGTGTTTTTCGCCATTGTAAAACGCAACGCTTTCGGCATGGTCGCGCACGCGGACAAGGGAATAACGGTAGTCGCCGTTGAGTTTTTCGTTTTCATAATTAAAACGAATCAAAGGGTTGCCTATCCACATGGCGATAAAGGTCGCCAAAATCACAAACATATAGACAAACCAAACGATGCCGTGCGGAATGTCGATGCCGAACACGGTCAGGATGCCCGCCAAACCCCACAAAACAACGGCAAATTCCAGCGAGGTAACGACCGAATTGACCATGCCGCGCACAAATTCGATGGTCGAAGCGATGAATTCCTGCGCGTCCTGTTGGATACGCTGGTCGATATTGTCCGGCGCATGACGGCGCATTTGCAGGCGGTAGTAGTTTTTGTCGGCAAGCCAGCACGTTGTCAGTACTTCATTCAGCCGCTCCGACCATTTAATCGCCAAGCCTTGATCGAGAAAGTCGTTGACGACGTTGTTAAACGCCCGTACCAGCACCACGCCCGCGTTCATCGCTGCAAACATCCAAAACGCGGAGGCGTTCAAATCCTGCATCGAGTCGTAAAGCCCTTTGGACATGAAGGTACTCAACACATTCAGCCGCACTTCGGTCAGCAACAGCGCAATCATCGCCGTAATCAGCAGCAAGACTTTGACCGCGCTTTTCGGCGTTAGGCACAGCCGCAGGATATAGGCAAACTCACGCCCGAAGCGCGTTTCGCGTGCCAAAAACAGAATCACCGCCGAGGCGGCGGCGACCATCAATAAGGTCTGTAACAGCCAAGACGGCGTGGAATAAAGCTCGGTTTGCCATTTTTGCATGTGCGTTGTCTCTTGAGGCAGGCAGCGGGCAGGGGTCGTCTGAAACCCGGATTCTCTGCTTAATAAAATAATTTATAATTACTATGGAAAAAGTTTTGATTTATGTTGTATTTTTGTTTTTACAAATGGTTATCATCACTTTTTATAGAAAAGCAGAATGTTATCAAATATAATTCCGCAGCAAAATTACTTTGTGATTTTTAACGTTTATTGCAATAAAAATAACCCACCTCAGAGACAGAAGGAATCTATGAACAGCAAATTAGCCCTGATGCCGCTTTTGATTATGAGCGCGTTTTCTTATGCCGCCGATGAAGCGACACCCGAAGCCCCCGTGCAACAGCAGTTGCAGGAAGTCCATGTCCGCGCCGATGCCAAACGCGTCAAGGCCGCCCGTTCTTACTCCATTGCCAGCGACGGAGACTTGCGCGACCGCGTGAACTTGGGACTACTTGGTAAAGCCAATGCTTTCACAGCGCCGATTACGGTTGTCAATTACGATGAAAAAGTATTGGAAAACAACGCATCCCGTACATTAGTCGATACAATCGCCAAGAACGATGCCTCTACCATGCAGTTCGGCGGTGAAAGCAACACCATTCAAGGCGTCTATGTCCGTGGTTTGCAACTTGATGCCCGCCAGTTTAGTATCAATGGCTTGGCAGGTCTTTATTCTTATTACCACACCCCGACTGCCGGCGTTTCTTCTGCACAGTTGATTAAAGGTGCTTCAAGTTCCACTGTCGGTATGGACCCTGAAGGTGCAGCAGGTTCTTCTGTCAACATCGAAACCAAAAAAGCATCCGATGAAGGCAACCGAAAAATCGGTTTAGCGGTTTTCAGTAAAAATCGTACCGAAGGCGCAATCGATATCGGTCAGCGTTTTGGTGAAAACAAACAGTTTGGCATCCGTTTCAATGGTAAATACCGCAAAGGTGAAACCGCCCGTAAAGGTTATAAGGAAGATAATCAGGAATTTGCATTAAATACTGATTATCGTGGTGAGAAATTACGTCTGTCTTTCGATTCGATGTATAACCACCGTAATACAGAGGGAGGTCGTGCGCGTATTCATGAAATGCAGGATCTTAACTTTGCCATGCCTGCTGCACCGAGCGGCAAAACCCTGCTTGTCCCGTCTTGGCAGGAGCAAACTACTAAGACCATGACGAATGCACTGACTTTCGAATACGATACTGACTACAATATGCAGATTAGTGGTGGTTTAGGTTATATGGAGTCTGTGTATAAAGGTTCGTTTACACAACTGCTCATGAAAAACCGTGCAAAAGGCGGTAATTTAGGTAATTACACGGCGCAGGCCGCACAACCGTTTGAATTCCTTTCACGCACAACAAGCGGTAATTTGAAAGCGCGTGGTGAATTTGAAACCGGTCCGGTTGTTCACAATTGGGCTACCTCATTCGATTATATTAAACGACACCGCGACCACGATCAGGGAACGCGCAACGGCGATGCCTTGGATACCAACATCTACAACCCTGTTTTCCCTGTTACCCACCGCAACAATCCTGCCAATATACAAGGCACAGAGCATACGACTTATGAGACTCCCAGCCTTGCAATATCCGATACTTTGGGTTTCGCGGATAATACTATCCGTTTAACCTTGGGCGGACGTTATCAATGGGTAAAACAAACTGCTCATCCAAATTTGACAGGCAATGCAAAAACTGATGCAAACCGCCGCTCTTCTACTGTGAAGTTCAGCAAAAAACGGTTCAGCCCGATGTTTGCAGCGGCTTGGGTGCCTAATACTGGTATGGTAGTGTATGGAAACTATATGCAAGATTTGGAACCGGGTGCGACTAACGAGGATACTGGAGAAATGTCCAAACCTCGTGTCAGCAAACAGATTGAAATGGGTGTACGAAAAAACTGGGGTGATGTTGTAACCAGCCTGAACGCTTTCCAAATCGTCCGTCCGGGTTATTGGCGCAACACGCAAGAGCAGCATGGTAAAGAAATCAACCGTGGTGTTGAGTTTAATACGTATGCCAACCTGATGAATAAAACCCTTCGTCCGAGCTTTGGCATTATGTATCTGAAAGCTCAGTTGAAGGATTATCCGCGTTACAATAATACTTTAACAAATGGTAATCAGGTTGCTAGCCCGCGTGTTATTGCCAAAGCAGGTATCGAATGGGATACGCCATTTGTTGAAGGTCTGACTTTGAAAAGCAATATCCAATACTACGGTAAGTCTTTCCAAGATACTGAACGCCAATATAAACTGCCGTCCTATACCTTGGTTGACGTAGGCGCGCGCTACAAAACCAAGCTGGGTAAAAATACCCTGACCGTCAGCAGTTCGGTGGAAAATCTGTTCAACAAAAACTACTGGCAGGTACAGCGCGGCCAATACGATCGCAGCTTCGCCGTCGTCGGCATGCCGCGTACTTATTGGCTGAAAGCGGAATTGGATTTCTAATATCCGAACAGGTCAACCGGTAAAGACAAAGGTCGTCTGAAAATCCCTAATTAGGGTTTTCAGACGACCTTTTATATTGTTGTTTGAATGGGGCAAGTGATACGGCTTATCGTCAAACTAAACCCCATTAATCACAACGCAGAGATAATGGTTTAGAGGGATTCCCAAACGTTGGCAGCTTCTTCGGAGAAATGTTGCCACGCGGGCAATGTTATGGAAGTTGCTGTTTCCAATGCGCCAGCAGTTGCTTGAGGATTTCAGACTGCTCGTGACCATCATTGATGGCAGTTTCAAGCCAACGGCAGGCTAAGGCTGTGTTGCGGCGGACGCCTGTTCCGTGGAAATAGAGGCAGGCGAGGTTGTATTGCGCCATTGTGTCTTTTTGCTGAGCTGCCTGCGCGAACCATTTGGCGGCTTGGGTATAGTCGGTCTCTGTTCCATGACCGTTGTAGTACATCATGCCGAGATTGGTTTGCGCTTTGCTGTGCCCCAAATCTGCCGCCTGCTGATAGAGCGTCAGCGCTTCGGCATGGTCGGGAGCGCGGTTCAGACCGTAATGGGCAGCAAAAGCCAGCTGATAGAATTGCTCCGCCTGTTGGCGTTGCAGCGCGTGTTCTTTGGCTTGAGGGTAGTTTTGCTTATTGTTCAGGGCAATGTCCGCGAGTAGTTTTTGGTGTGCGGCAAGATTGCCCAAATCAGCGGCAAGCTGATAGTAATGGCGCGCTTTGGAGGGTTCGGGAAGGATGCCCAGTCCGTAGCGGTAGATATCGCCGAGCAAACGCAGCGCTTCGGGATGATTGCGGCGGGCGGCTGCTTTGGCGTAGCGGCGTGCTTTATCCGTGTCTTTCGGGATGTCTTTGCCCAGCAGATGGATTTCTGCGAGCTTGGCGTAAGCATCGCTGCTGTTTTGTCTGGTGGCGGTTTCCAGCCATTGGATGGCTTTATCGGGGTGGGTCGGGAGCAGAATTTCCGCAAGGGCAACTTGTGCAGGCGCGATGTTGTCACTTGCCGCGATGTACAGGTGTTGGGCGGCTTGTTCAAGGTCCGGTGCCACGCCTTGACCGAGCTTGTATTGCAATCCGAGCTGCCAATTGGCAGGCGTAAATCCTTGTTTGGCGGCAAGTTGGTAGAGCTGGTGTGATTGGGGATAATCGGGCGGCGAGGTGTATTGGCAATGCTGGCCTAAGAAATATAGGGCTTGGGGATTTTGCTGACGCGCGGCGAGTACGGCCCAATCGACGGCTTCTTCGTGTTGACCTGCGTCATGATAAGCGCGCATCAGCTTGAGCTGCGCTTCGATAATGCCTGCCTCTGCCAATTCCCAATAGGAGGGAAGCAGGGTATTGAGCGGCATACCTTGTGCTTCTTGGATTTGAAGAAGGTTGTAGCTGGCGTAGGGATGACCGTCACGCGCCGCTTGCTGCATCAGGCGTATGCCAGCTTCACGGTTGGCAGGTATGCCTTGTCCTTGCAACAGGCAGCCTGCAAGATGGAATTCTGCTTCCGTATGCCCTTCGTCTGCCGCTTTTTGCAATAGTGGGACTGCGGCGGCAAAATCGGGCGGATTTTGGGTCATGAATGAGTGAGCTTCCCGGAATAGTGTATCGGCGGTTGTTGTATTCATTTTATTGTATATGTTTTGAATTTTATAGCGGATTAACTTTAAACCAGTACGGCGTTGCCTCGCCTTGCCGTACTATCTGTACTGTCTGCGGCTTCGTCGCCTTGTCCTGATTTAAATTTAATCCACTATATAAAACGGACGCTGTAAGTGTTTGTTTGAGAGTTGCGGTATTTTACCAGAAATTACCTGATTATTCATTCCGTTGTAATAAATTTTGTCGGGCAAATGCCTTAATGTGAATGCCGCCGGGCATTCTGTGCAAACCGGCGGCATTTTGCTGTCGTTTTATTTTTTCAACATCTTTGCTGCTTCGACGGCGTAATACGTCAGGATGCCGTCGGCGCCGGCGCGTTTGAAGGCGAGTAGGCTTTCGAGTATGACTTTTTCGCCGTCCAGCCAGCCGTTTTGAATCGCTGCCTGAAGCATGGCGTATTCGCCGGAAACCTGGTAGGCGTAGGTCGGTACGCCGAACTCGTCTTTGACGCGGCGGACAACGTCAAGATAGGGCAGGCCGGGTTTGACCATCACCATATCCGCACCTTCCTGAATGTCAAGGGCGACTTCGTGCAGGGCTTCGTCGGTGTTGGCGGGGTCCATTTGGTAGGTTTTCTTGTCGGCTTTGCCCAAGTTGCCGGAGCTGCCGACCGCATCGCGGAACGGGCCGTAAAAAGCGGAGGCATATTTGGCGGAATACGCCATGATGCGGGTGTGGATGTGCCCCGCATCTTCGAGGGCTTCGCGGATGGCGAGGATGCGGCCGTCCATCATGTCGGACGGGGCGACGACCTGCGCGCCAGCGTCGGCGTGGCACAAGGCTTGTTTCACCAAAACTTCGATGGTTTCGTCGTTGAGGACGTAGCCATTCGCATCGGTCAGCCCGTCTTGCCCGTGGATGGTGTAGGGGTCGAGGGCGACGTCGGTCATGATGCCGAGTTCGGGGAATTTCTCGCGCAGGGTGCGCACGACGGTCGGTACGAGTCCTTCAGGGTTGTAGGCTTCTTCTGCCAAGTCGGTTTTATTTCGGGTAACGACGGGGAAGAGCGCCAGCATGGGGATGCCGAGTTTGAGAGCTTCTTCGGCGGTGAACAATAATTTATCGAGGCTTTGCCGCTTCACGCCGGGCATGGGGGGGACGGCTTCTTCCTGATTGCTGCCTTCGAGTACGAAGACGGGGTAAATCAAATCGTCTGCGGTCAGGGTGTGTTCGCGCATCAGGCGGCGGGAAAAGTCGTCTTTGCGCATGCGGCGCATACGGGTGGCGGAAACGTAACGCGGTGGGAAGTTCATAATCGTCCTTTGTCCTTCTGGAAACGGCTGAATCGGCAGGAGAAATGTTTTCAGACGACCTCTTTGCAAGCAGGGGTCGTCTGAAAATGGGTTTGCGACAGTTTACGCTGTTTTGATGAATTACTCAAAACTTGCACAGAGTGTCGAAAAATCAGTCTTTTACTTTTCTGATGGCTTTAACCGTTTTGGAAATCGAGTCGATTTTGTCGGGTTTGGGCATATTGCGCTCTTCCTCGCGCAAGCCTTCGGCATCCAACGGTTCGATATTTTTCATGGCTTCGCGGTAGGCGGTAGGACTGAGTTTTTCTTGCGTGATGCGCCATACTTTGCGGCCGTTGGTACGCGTTTCCGATGCGGTCCACAAGCCGATTTTGTGGTAATAGAGCAAAACACTTTCGGCAAGGGCCTTCATGTCGGTATTGGGTCTGCCGCTGCCGATGCTGCGGCCGATACGGTTGTTGCGTTGGTCAACTGCCTGATCCGCGAGATAACGGCTGAAATAGTTGATTTTCCCTTCGCGGATTTTGATGTCGGCAAGGTAGGCATTACCTGCTTCTTCGGCGATTACGTTGTCGAATTGGGAGGTAATGGCGGCTTGCCACAGGGCTTGGCGCACGGCATTGACCTGTGTGCCTTTGCCATCTCCGTTGGCAGTATCGTCTAAGCCGCTGCGGTAGGCAAAGCGTGTGGCATTGCTGCTGATATTGAAGGAGCCTGTGTCTTCCATGCCGATGGCTTGCGCCGCTACGGGATGATTGAGGGCGAATTGGGTAATTTTGCTGCGCCGGGTTTGATCTTCTTCAAAGGCGGTTTGACAGCCGGAGAGCAAGATGGAAGCAAGTAGGATGCATTTAAGATGTGTTTTAAATTTAATCTGAGCCATGATATGAGCCGTGATGAAAATATTATTTTATTGATGATATACTGCTTATGTAACATACAATTACATATTGTAGCAAAATATTTTTCATACGGGCGCTTTATTGTATCAGCGGTCTCTTGTATTAGGGCGAAAGGTCGTCTGAAACCGGCTTTAGGCGGGGCGGTTTCAGACGACCTTTTTGTGTGTATGGCTGATTCAGCCTTGACGGGAAAAGTTTTCCGCAGCTAATGGCGCTCTCCCCAATAAAGCTGCAAAATCAGAATAATCGGCGCATGAACCTTGTTTGAGCAGGTCAAAACTGTTGCGGCTGATGATGCCGTTGCTGAGGAGGTTTGCCAACGGCAGCGCAGGGTCAAGCAGGCGCAGGGGGATGGGCAGGATACGTTGCGGGGGTTTGTGATGCAGGGTTTGGCGGAGCGTGGTCAGGTATTCCGCCAAGGTCAGCGTTTGGCTGCCGGTCATATTGATGATGCTATGGTTGATATCGGTTTGGACGGCAAGTTTTGCCAAACCTTCGGCAACATCGGCTAGATGGACGGGCTGCAAGTAAAAGCGGCCGCCTTCCGGTAGGGGAAGCAAAGGGAGGCGGGCTAATTTGATGAACAGTTCGCAGCTGGTTCCCCCACGCCCGTAAACGACGGATGGTCTGGCTATGGCAATCGGTATGCCGCTTTGGGCGACGGCATCATCTCCACGTCCTTTACTGCCGACAAAGTTGATGGGTTGAGATGGGTCGGCACCCAGTGCGGATAGTTGCACCCAGTGTTTTATGCCTGCTGTTTTTGCCCATGCGGCGAGTTGTTTGGGCGTGCGGTGGTGTACGGTTTCGAGTATTTCGGCATGACGGCTCATGATGCCGATGCAGTTGATGAGGACGTCTTGCCCCTCTAACAAACGGCGTGCGGCCGTTTCATCGGGATGAAGAAAATCGAAGGCGCGGCGGTCGGGCGTCCAAACTTGGTGACCTTGTTCTTTTAAGATTTGGGCGGTACGGCTGCCGATGAAGCCGCTGCCTCCGAAAATGATGATGTTCATGGTTTTTCTTTATGGTGTTGCTGAGGTCGTCTGAAAATCTTTAAATCGGTTTCATTACCATCAGGAAGTAAATCACGATAGTGGCGCAAAAGGCGGGATAGCCCAGCAATTCCCAGCGTCTGGCATAACGCCAATAGGGTTCCGGAATGGTGTCTGCGTTTTCTTTATGCGCTTTTTCGGCAATTTTTGCCATACGGATTTGCAGCCAGACAACGGGCAGCCAGCAAATGCCTGCAAGGATGTATAAACCGAGCGTCATCCATACCCAATTTTGTTCCAGCATGGTGGACACGGTATAGCCGCGTTCGTAAAGCATCCATAAACCGGACAAGGGTTGGAAAATGACGGCGGGGGTCGTAAACCACCAATCTGCTTTGATAACCCAATGCGATACGACCGACTGCGCGGCGACCGAACCGCTGCGGTTTGCCCAAAAGAGGTAAAACGCTGTACCAAAACCGGTGCCGACCATTAAGGTAGCCGAGATGATGTGTAAGGTTTTAACGATTAAATAAGTGTTCATTTTTTATCTCCTACGGATTGATACAGGAAAAATAAAGTAGCCATAATCGGCAGGTTTTTTACCAAAGGCGCAAACGGATGCGCCCACATTTCGGGCAGCCTGAAGGCAATAATCAGGCTGTATGTCGTGACGGTTATCAATTGCAGCAGCCATATTGCGGAACGGGCACGAAAGCGGCTGAAGCATAAAAAGGCAAAACCGATGTCCAATAGTGAAGCGGCGATTAATGTCGGCCATTGCAACGGATTGGGAATACCGACCGAATGCAGCAAATCCAATGACATTTCGGGCATGAAAAACAGAGGTTGGGTACCGCTCCACAGCCATAGCAGCCCCATCGAGTAAGACAGGTAGGCAGGGAGAGTGTGCGTAGTGTTGTCGGACATATTGGTTTCCTAATTTCATTTCGGTTTGTTTATATATTTAGCCTGTAATTTCTAAAATTTCTGTCAAAAGAGAAATATAGAGGTAAAAAAATTAGGCAGGTTCCCGAATATCGTCTTCCCCAGGAGGATTGGGCAGGCTCAAAAGACCGACAATCAAAGAATAAGTACCGCCTATTACCACGCCTGCCTGGAGACTGCTGACAAAATCTGCACCAAACAATAAAAGATATAGGCAACCGCATAATGATCCGGTTATGATTGCCCGGATAAGGCCGCGTAAGTCCCTGTATGTAGACGTCAAGCTTAAGATCAAACCGCAAATTAGGGCAGGTACGGTAAAGAATAAAGCATAGTAGCCGATACTAAATGCAAAAAATACCGTAGGTGCAGTATAAACGATGATGACTCTGCCTCTCGGATAGTCGAAATAATCTTCTGTTGAATGCGTCATAACACACCTATGATTGAGTAAGAGAAACCGGGGGTTGTGTCTTGTAAATCAATTGGGGAGGCATCATCGGAAAAATTTCTGTATTCCGGCGCCTATTTTTAAAATTTTCACCATGGTTGAGGTGGAAAGCTTCAGCATTTCATTTGCCCATATGGTCAGCGTATTGATGAAATCATGGGTTTGCCGGATTCGCTGTTTGGCGGTTTCATTTTCCTGACTAAATTCAGGACTATCGATCAGGCTTTGCAAAAATTGCCGCGTCGGTTCGATTTCGCGCTGCATGCGCATTTCTGCGATGGTGCGGAACAAAGTCCAGACGTCGTCTGAAGTTTCAAAATGATCGCGTCTGTCGCCCAAGATATGCACGGTATGCACCAGCCTCAGATTTTGCAGCTCTTTGATGCTGTTGCTGACATTGGAGCGCGCTACGCCGAGCGTTTCGGTAATTTCTTCGGCATTCATCGGTCTGCCTAAGATATAGAGTAGGGCGTGGATTTGCGCAACGGTACGGTTGACGCCCCATTTGGTGCCCATTTCGCCCCAGTGGAGGATAAATTTTTCAGTAGTTGGATTCAGTTTCATAGTGAGGGTATTTTATTTTTGTCTTTTATTTCTGTCAATACAGAAATAAAAGATTTTTTTGAAACGGGTAAAAAAGGCGGACTGAATTCAGCCCACCTGTTTTAAACCATAGATTATTTTTTACGATAGATTATTTTTCCGACTGCTGCTTGTAGTATTCAAGTAATTGTTTCGCTTGCAGCAAAGGCAGCCCGAAATGCTCGTTGATGTTTTTGAGGTCTGCTGTTTCTTTTCCAGTCAGATTTTGTTTGAGCCATTTCAGATTGTCCGGATTGCTTTTGATTTTTTCAAAATACGCCTGCTTGCGCTTCCAATTTCGCGACCACACCAGCAGCATGGTGAAAATACATAGCACGATTAAGAAAATATTCGTGAAAGCCATCATGTCCATCGTAGTCTCCGCTGACTTGGAAGTATGGGGATTATAAGCGAATCAAGTGTTTACGGATATATTAAAGAACGAGGACGGCATGGGTTTCGGGACAAGTTTGGATGGGACAGCCTATTTCCGGATGGCGGTTTGTTATCTCAATATAGTTTTTGCCGTAGCTAAAATCCGTTGTGTGGAAAGGGTCGTCTGAATTGGGAAAACAGGGTAATTTTGTGGTTTTATAGTGGATTAACTTTAAACCAGTACGGCGTTGCCTCGCCTTAGCTCAAAGAGAACGATTCTCTAAGGTGCTGAAGCACCAAGTGAATCGGTTCCGTACTATCTGTACTGTCTGCGGCTTCGTCGCCTTGTCCTAATTTAAATTTAATCCACTATAAGTTTGGATTTCTATGCGCGTGTACAGTTAAATCATTAATAAGATAATGCGTTGTGTTAGAATCTTGCCGAGTTGTTAATACAGGTTTGGAAGTACTCCGTGCCGTCGGCAAGCCATTTGAGCAACGCGGCTCATACTTTCAGACGACCCCAAATACCGAATTTCCAATATCTATGTCCGTCAACCATTACGAAAATTTCCCCGTCGGCTCGCTTGTCATGCCGCGCCGCCTGCGCAAACCTACTCATGCCGTTTACGCTTTTACGCGCACTGCGGATGACCTCGCTGATGAAGGCAATGCCGAAGCCGATGAACGCTTGCGCGCTTTGGATGAACTCAAATCCGAACTCGACCGCATACAGCGTGGCGAAACGCCGTTGACTCCGCTAATGCAACGTTTGCAACGTGAAGCCATCGCGCCTTTCAAGCTGCCGCTGCAGCCGTTTTACGATCTTTTGTCCGTATTCAGTCAGGATGTTGTCAAAACCCGTTATCAGGATTTTGGCGACCTGATTGACTACTGCCGCCGTTCCGCCAATCCAGTCGGGCGCATTATGCTGCATCTGTACGGACAAACCGACGAAGTCAGCATTGCCCAAAGCGACGGTATCTGCACCGCGTTGCAACTCATCAACTTTTGGCAGGACGTTGCCGTCGATTGGCAGAAAGGCCGCGTCTATATCCCGCAGGACGACTTGCAAAAATTTAACGTCAGCGAAACGCAAATTGCCGAAGGCAAAGCGGATTTTGCGTTCCAAAGACTGATGGCGTATGAGTGCAACCGCGCGTTCCAAATGCTCAAGGGCGGCTCGCCCTTGGGTAAAACGCTGAAAGGCCGCTTGGGATTTGAATTGCGGATGATTATTGTCGGCGGACAACTGATTTTGCAGAAACTGGACGGCTGCAAATACGATGTATTTACGCAACGTCCTGTTTTGGATAAAAAAGATTGGCTGATTATTCTGAAACGGGCATTCTTGAAGAAATAAACCGACCGGCGCAAAAGGTCGTCTGAAAACGCAGCTTGAAGGCTTCAAGGCTGTTTTCAGACGACCTTTTTCATGACTGCCCGCTGCACCCCGAATATCGATACCAACACCAACGCAAATCCCGCCAGCGACTTCGCATCCATCCCTTGCCCTAAAAACAGCCAGCCCAAGATAAATGCCGAGACAGGGCTGAGCAATCCCAGCGACGAAACCGCAGCAGGTGAAAGTTTAGCAATTCCTCTGAAAAACAACACATAAGCCAATACGGCACCAAACAGGCTCAAATACAGATAGCCGCCGATATTGGCGGGGCTTAAAGATTCGAGCGGCGGCTCGGCAAGCAGGGCGACGGGCAGTAAAAACAATCCGCCGATGAAAAGCTGCCAGCCGGTAAACGCCAACACGGGCAGCGAAGTGCGGCGGTGTTTCGACAAATACACGCCTAATGCCATCGCCGCCGCGCCCGCCAATGCCGCCAAAATACCCGTCCCGTCATAGCGCGCCTGCGGCGACAAAACCAAAAGCGCAATCCCCAAAACCCCTGCCGCCGACCAAGCCCAAGCCGCTTTGGGCGGCATGGTTTTGCCGATTAACCAAGTGAACACCAGCACCATCAGCGTCTGCGTCGAACTCAATACCGCCGCCAGTCCGCCCGGTAAGCGATACGCCGCCACAAACAGCATGGCCTGGAAAAAGCCGATGTTTAAAAAACCGAGCAAAACAACCGTCGGCCATTCGCTGCGTTTAGGTATCCGCCGCGTCCACGCCAACAGCAAAAGCCCGGCGGGTAAAACACGGATAAGCGCGGCGGTAAACGGTCGGTCCGGCGGCAGAAATTCGGTGGTAACCAGATAGGTGCTGCCCCAAATCAGCGGGGCAATCGCGGTGGTGAAAATGGCAGCGGTGCGGTTGGGCATGGCGGTTTTTCTTTTGTGTGTGGCGTTTTTCAGGTAGCCTGAAGGCCGTCTGAAAAACAGGATGTGTGATGGGGCAAAGGCAGCATCGCAGGCACGCACATCGGTTGGCTGAATCAAAAAATCAGACCGATGGCAGCCTGCACTTGGGTTTTGTGCGGCAGACGGTGGGGCTGTACCAACCTGCTCCCTCCCCTGTGGGGGAGGGCTGGGGAGAGGGCTTTTGGGGTTTACTGCGATTTTGGGTGCAGGCTGCTTTTAAAGTTTCAGGTAGCCTTTCAGACGGCCTGAATATCTGTCCGAAGGCCGTCTGAAAGCCTTATTGCTTCGCCGCCCCGCCTTGACGGCAGCTTCGTTTCACCGCATTATGGCACAGCCGCCAGGCAGCGATATTCATTGTAATCCAATACATTAGGAGATAAAACATGACCGACGCACACAAAATCTACACCGCATGGACGCAGATGTGGAACGGCCATCTTGATATTGCCGACGAATTGTTGTCGCCCCATTTCAAAGCGCACCTGACCGCCGACTCCACCCCGCCGCCCGCACCCGTTACCGACATTGCCAGCGCGAAGGCTTGGATTGCCACCATCCGCGCCAAAGCCGATTTGCATTACGAACTCGTGCTCGGCCCGTTTTGCGACGGCGACATGATTTCCGCCTATTGGCGCGTTACCGCCACGCTCGGCGACAAAACCGCCGTCAAAGTCGGCACAGATTTCCTGAAAGTCAAAGACGGCAAAATCACCGACTGCTGGACGATGAACAACAACGCCGCATAAAGCGAAGCCCGATGGGTTTCAGGCAGCCTGCACTTGGGTTTTGCAAAGTGCAGGCTGCTTTTTTTGCACGTTCGGCTTGTAGGCCAGGCTAAACCAGCCCTGCCTTCTCCAATCCCATCAGACCGTCCATGCTGCCTGCCGGGGTGGCAAAAGCCACGTTCAGGCGGTTCCAAACGTTGATGGTGTTGATGACGTGGGTCAACGCCACCAGTTCTTCTTCATCAAAATGGGCGCGTACCGCTGCGTAGTCCGCATCGCGGATACCTTGTTCGGAGATGCGGGTCAGGCTTTCCGCCCATTGCAGCGCGGCCCGTTCTTTTTCGGTAAACAGGGTTGATTCGTGCCAAACGGCCAAATGGTGCAGGCGCAGTTCGCGCTCGCCGTGCAGCTTGGCCTCTTTAACGTGCATATCGACACAAAAAACGCAGCCGTTGATTTGCGAAACACGCAGTTTCACCAAATCTTTCAGGGTACTATCCAGCGTGAGGCTGGCTTCCAAAGCCAGCAGTGCCTTATAGCTTTCAAGGGCATATTGGGAATAGTGTAAGCGCATAAGTCCTCCAAATAAATGAATAAGCGGGTGGAAAATTTGCCCCGACGGAAACCTTCTTCTTCATTCAAGCGCAGGCTGTCATCGGTAAAAACTCTTGATTTTGCCAACTGGTGAATGTCTGTGTTGCTGATTTTCAGGCGTTTATTCAATCCAATCAACCACATCTTCTACTGCCTGCCGCGTTTTGGCGCGCTTGGGTTCACCTGCGCGATAGCCAAACGCCGCCATGACGCTGACGCGGTATTCGTCAAGATTGATGAAGCCTTTGCCGGACAGCAACTTTTCCACATTTTCCTTTTGAAAGCCCTCAATCGGCTTGGAATCCACACCAATCAAAGCGGCAGCAGTCATCATGTTTGCCAACGCGATATAGGTTTGCTTGGCTGCCCAGTCGTTAAACGAGCGCGGATTATCGGCAATGGCAAAATCGGTTTCGGCAAACTGTTTGAAAAATTTTTGCATCATTCCAACGGTTTCAGACGGCATTCCATGCACGCCGCCCCAGATTTTTTCTTCATAATCCGCCTGCATGGCAGCCTGCGTGCGCGCCAACAAAATCACAAAATGGCTGCAATCCATGATTTTTTCCGCCGCGCCCCATGCAATGCCGCGCAACTCTTGGCGCAGAGTACGGTTCTGCACCACCAAAAACCGCCAAGGTTCCAGCCCGAACGAGCTGGGTGACAGGCGTGCGGTTTCCAGAATATAGGCGAAATCATCGGCAGGGATTTTCTTCGCCGCGTCATAACTTTTGCAGGCGTGGCGGAAACGGAAGGCGTTTAAAACGGCTTGCTTATCGGCAAACATGGTTTTCTCCAGCAAAATTATCTTGAATTCAAGTTAAATATAAATGGAGATTAGCTTGAGGTCAAGATAAAATAATCGCCATTTAAACCGAACGGAGCATTCTATGACCGAACACCTTGATGCAGCCGCCCACGCCGTTGCCCAATGGAAGCAGGAGCTGCCTGAATTGGCCGCCGAAAATATGCTGTTAATCGGCCGTCTGAAACGCGCCGCTGCCGTCATCGCGCGCGAATTGGAAAAAGTTTACGGAGAATACGGTTTAACCGAAGGCTCGTTCGACGTGCTTGCCACCCTGCGCCGCAGCGGCGCGCCTTATACGCTGACCCCGACCGAGTTGTTCTCATCGCTGATGGTAACGTCCGGCACCATGACCACGCGCCTGAAAAATCTGGAAAACCAAGGCTTAATCGACCGCCTGCCCAACCCGGACGATGCCCGCAGCCTGCTGGTCCGCCTGACAGATAAAGGTGAAGAATTGATTGAAAAAGCCGTGTTCCCGCATGTGGAAAACGAAAAGCGGCTGCTGGAAAAGCTGGATGCGGACACCCGCACGCAACTCGAACAAGGATTGGCGGCGTGGTTGGGGGCTTTGGAAACGTGAAGGCCGTCTGAAAACATAAAGTCGGCACAATAAAAAGCAGCCTGCACTTCAATTTCCAAAGTGCAGGCTGCTTTTTTCACTTCATCAACCCAATGCCTTTGCCAACGCCACCCCTACGCCTTTGGCGGATGCCGGATTTTGACCGGTAATCAGACGGCCGTCCACCACCACGTTTTCCGCCCAGTTCGGCGCGGCATGGTGTTTTGCGCCGTGTTCAACGAGCGCGGTTTCCAGCAGGAAGGGGACGATTTTAGCTCCGCCCGTTGCTTCTTCTTCGGCGTTGGTGAAAGCGGCAACGTTTTTGCCGCTGACCAGATATTCGCCATTAGAAAGTTTCGCGTCCACCAGCGCGGCAGGGCCGTGGCAGACGGCGGCAACGATACCGCCGTTTTCGTACACTTCGCGGATAAGGCGTTGCGCGTCAAGGCTTTCGCGGAAATCCCACATCGTACCGTAGCCGCCGGTAAACAGAATGGCGGAATAGTCCGCGCCGTTCAGACCGCCCAGCCCGGGCGCAGCTTGCAAACGTTGTTGCAGGTCAGTTTGCTGCCAGTAATGGGCGTTCACGGGGTCATCCATATTCAGGCTGTCGGCATCAACGGGGGCGACTCCGGCTCGGATGGTGGCGATTTCGCTTCGGTGCCCGGCGGCTTCGGTTTCGTGCATGGGGTGCGTGAGTTCGGACAACCAAAAGCCGGTGGGCTGGCCGCTTGCACCTTTAACGGCATTGCTGGTTACAACGTAGAGAATGGGTTTGTCGGACATGTGTGTCTCCTGTCTGCAAGGTTGGTAAATAAAGGCTGGTTTTCAGAGGAGCTTTTGGCTGTATTCAGCCGTCTGAAATTTAAAAACAATATTAGTTTGTCTATGAAAAGCGGAGCTTTTGTGAAACTGAAAGCAGCCTGCACTTTGATGCAATTAGGGTTGTCACTGCTTTATTCATGTTTTCAGGTAGCCTCAATCCGCCACCGAAGCCGCCACCCATTTCACCACCAACGGCCGCACGCCGAGCAGGCTGGCGAATGCCACCGGCCAAGTAATCAAATATGATTTCAACAAGCGCTGCAGGTAGCCCGCGTCGATATCGGTATTCAGCGCCACCAGCACCGCGCTCACAATCAGCACCATCACCGTCGAAGCGTAAAAAGAAAACAGTACGCCCGCGTATTTTTTCGGCAATTTTTTCATCTCGCTCCCCTCAAAAAATCCATATCGTGCAGTTTATACCGTTTATAAAAACACGAAAATAAGATAAATTGGCAAACACAGCCAAAAAATGCACAAAGGAAGCAATAATGGATTGGGACTGGAACGGCATCCGCCACTTCACCACCCTTGTGGAAAAACAAACCCTTACCGCCGCTGCCGAACACCTAGACGTGCAGCACAGCACCGTTTCGCGGCAAATCGCCCAGCTGGAAAACGCACTCGGCCTGCGCCTGTTTGACCGCATCGGCAAACGCTACCTGCTCACCCCCGAAGGCGAACGGCTTTACCGCCATGCCTGCGAAATCTGCAAAGATATGAGCATGTTGCAGCGTACCGCGCGCGAACAGGCCGAGCTGCGGCACAGCGTCGTCATTTCCGCACCGCCATTCGTCGCCCGACTCCTGCTGATGCCCCACATTGCCGATTTCTACCGCAAACACAACGATATACGCCTTATTATTCAAAGCGATGCCGCACTCGCCGACCTGCACGGTCGCCAAGCCGACATCGCTCTGCGCCTCGTCCGTCCCACCCAAAACGACCTTGCCGTGCGCCGTATCGCCCATTTCTCCTACCGCATCTACGGCCATGAAGGCTACCTGAAAACCATCCGCCGCGAAAACTGGCGTTTTGTACAAATTGCCGTAAACACCCGTTTTTCCCGCTGGTTTGCCGAACAAATCGGCGAAGATGCCGACATTTCCTTCGCCAGCAACGACTTCGCCGCTGTCAAACAAGCCGTGTGCGAACAAATCGGCATCGGTATTCTGCCTGATTTCGCTGTTTTCCCTGCCGACAGGCTGCATCCCGTCTCACTCAATCCAGATGCCCCGCTACCTGAATTCGCAGCAGAACTCTTTCTGGTGATGCACGAAGACGTACGCCGTAGCCCCAGCGTCAGGGCGGTGGCGGATTACTTCGCGGAGGCATTGGAACACTTGTCGGCAATATGAAAAAGCAGCCTGCACTTCAATTTCAAAGTGCAGGCTGCTTTTGCGTTTGGGCGATACTGCTTTCGCCCTAGTCCTTTTCCTTCGGCGGATCGGTTGCTGGAAACCATCAGCACAATGGCGGTTAGTGCCCAAACTGTCCGAAGCAATCTGTGCCTTCGGCAATGCGCTGCTTGGCTTGCGCTTCGGCGGCGGGTTCGGTCAGAATTTCTGCTGCCTGCGTGCAGCCGATTTGTCGCAATACGTCGGCCAACACGTCCAATTTTGCCGTGTCCAAGCCGTCTTCGTAGCGGGCTTTTGGGCAGGCGCGTAGGGGTTCCGACCCGCGTTATTTTGTCATGGTCTCTTACCCTATCAAAACGGAAGTCATGCTGATTGAGCCAAAGGCGAGTTCGTCATTGAATATTTCCATATCGTCCTGCGGTTCGCGCAGCGCGGCGGTGTAGAGCAGCGGCAGGTAGTGTTCGGGCGACGGCACGGAGAGCGCGGCGGCTTCCCCCAGCCGTTCGTAATGCACCAGCATGTCGTTGTCCCGCGCGGCAAGGGCGCGGTTGACGGCATCGCGATTGCAAACCGTTGAAACCGTTTACCGCGACGATTTGCTTCCCGCTGCCTTTGATTCAAACCGTTTGCAATTGTTGGTACACAGCGGTTCGCGCGGACTGGGTCAGCAGATTTTGCAACGCCACATCGAAGCCTACGGCCATCGAGGTTTGGCGGAAGGCAGCGTGGCTGCGGCGGACTATCTTGCCGAACATCAGGCAGCCCTTGAGTTCGCCCGTTTAAACCGCCGTCTGATTGCCGCCAGAATGCTCGACCGCTGGCGCACGGAAGGCGAATGCCTGCTCGACGTGCATCACAATTTCCTCGAACAAACCGAAATCGCGGGACAAACCGGCTGGCTGCACCGAAAAGGCGCAACGCCCGCCGATAAAGGTCTGGTGATGATACCCGGCTCGCGCGGCGATTACAGCTATCTGGTTCTGCCGAACCAAGATTGCCAAATTTCGCTGAATACATTGGCACACGGCGCAGGACGGAAGTGGCAACGCGGCGAATGCAAAGGCAGGCTGTCGCACAAATATTCCGCCGACAGCTTACGCCAAACCGCATTCGGCAGTGTGGTCGTTTGTCAGGATAAGACTCTGATTTTTGAAGAAGCTCCCCAGGCTTATAAAAGCATAGACAGCGTCATTTCAGCCATGAAAAACGCCGGTTTGATTGAATTGGTCGCCCGCTTCAAACCCGTTTTGACTTACAAAACCAGCGGCGGATGTGGAGAATAAATATGAAGCAAAATATGCGAACAATTTATCTGCAAATTTCCACCGCTCAAGGGCCTGCCGAATGCCGCATCTTTGCCCGTTTCGTATTGGGCAGGCTGCTTGCCGAGGCGAAGGCGGAAGGTGTCGGGGTGGAAATCATCTCCGAAACCGCCGATAAGCACGGCATTATGTCGGCGGTGCTTAAATTGGACGGCAAGCATGCCGAAACTCTGGCACGGCGTTGGCAAGGTTCGCTCCAATGGGTGTGCGCCAGCACCGTCCGTCCGAAACATCCGCGCAAAAACTGGTATATCGGCGTTTTCCGCATGCCCGATATGCCTGAAATGCCGTCTGGAAGCGAAATTGAGTTTCAAGCCTGCCGTTCGGGCGGCAAAGGCGGGCAGCACGTCAATAAAACTGAAAGTGCCGTCCGTGCCACTCATAAGGCAAGCGGTATTTCCGTACGGGTCGAAAGCGAACGCAGTCAGCATGCCAACAAAAAATTGGCTTTGACCCTGCTGGCGCAAAAGCTGGCGGAACATCATGCCGGACAGACCGACGATTACGCCCGCGCACAGCACAGCCAGCTTTATCAGGTGGAGCGCGGCAATCCGAAACGGACGTTTGTCGGAACGGAATTTAAGGAGAAGTCGAATTTTAAACGTTGAGCTGAGACAGCCGCTTTGGCAATGTCGTCATCCCCCGTGTTTTTAATATACGGGAAAAGGTCGTCTGAAAACCTGAATTTGCGTTTTCAGACGACCTTTTATTTGTTTAGTTATCAAACCTTGGTCAATAAGAATCCGGAATGTGTTTGAAATACAGCATGACCAGATACCAAAACAGCGTCGCTGCGGCTGCACCGAGCAGCACCCATGCGCTGATTTTGGCGACATCGCGCAGGGCGCGTTTTTGCTTGCGGCTGAAGAGGCGGTTGATAATCAGCGCGGCAAGTGCGAAAAAGAAAAAAATACGGAAAAGTCTGCCTATCATATCGGGAAGCGGGGGAGGTCGTCTGAAAAAGTATGGTTTGGGTGCGGCGGCATGGGAACGGATGTTTCAGCGTGTCAGGCTGCTTGTCCGACCGTGTCAAAAAGTCATGCCGTTTGCTATATAATAACGCTTTTCGCCGCATTTGTTGGAACAGGATATGAGTCAAAGTGCCTCGGTGGGCATTGTAACGCCCCAAAAAATTCCGTTTGAGATGCCGCTGGTTTTGGAAAACGGTAAAACTTTGCCGCGTTTCGATCTGATGATTGAAACCTACGGCGAGCTGAATGCCGAAAAAAACAATGCGGTTTTAATCTGCCATGCGCTGTCGGGCAACCATCATGTTGCGGGCAGGCACTCGGCAGAGGATAAATATGCGGGCTGGTGGGACAATATGGTTGGACCCGGCAAACCGATTGATACGGAACGTTTTTTTGTGGTCGGTTTGAACAATCTGGGCGGCTGCGACGGCAGCAGCGGGCCTTTGTCGATCAATCCTGAAACGGGCAGGGAATACGGCGCGGATTTTCCGGTGGTTACGGTGAAGGACTGGGTAAAATCCCAAGCCGCGCTTGCCGACTATCTCGGCATCGAACAATGGGCGGCGATTGTCGGCGGCAGCTTAGGCGGTATGCAGGCTTTGCAATGGACGATTTCCTATCCCGAGCGCGTGCGCCATGCCTTAGTGATTGCATCTGCGCCGAAACTGTCCACGCAAAATATCGCGTTTAATGATGTAGCACGTCAGGCGATTTTGACCGACCCTGATTTCAACGAAGGACATTACCGCAGCCGCAATACCGTTCCCGCAAGGGGCTTACGGATTGCCCGTATGATGGGGCACATTACGTATCTTGCCGAAGACGGTTTGGGCAAAAAATTCGGACGCGATTTGCGTTCAAACGGCTATCAATACGGCTACGGCGTTGAATTTGAAGTGGAATCCTATCTGCGCTATCAGGGCGACAAATTCGTCGGGCGGTTTGATGCCAACACTTATCTGCTGATGACCAAGGCACTGGACTATTTCGATCCGGCGGCGGATTTCGGCGACAGCCTGACCCGCGCCCTGCAAAATGTGAAAGCGAAATTTTTTGTCGCCAGCTTCAGTACCGACTGGCGTTTCTCGCCTGCGCGTTCCAAAGAGCTGGTCAAAGCGCTGATTGCCGCGCACAAGCCGGTGCAGTATATCGAAGTCAAATCCAACCACGGTCATGACGCCTTTTTGATGGAAGACGAAGCCTATATGCGCGCCGTAGCGGTTTATATGAACAATGTTGACAAGGATTGCCGATCATGAATTTGCGCGACGATTTGCAGTTGATTTACGACTGGATTCCCGAAGGCAGCCGCGTCTTGGACTTGGGCTGCGGCGACGGCGAATTGCTGGCGGCTTTGGTGGAACACAAAAAATGCAGCGGCTACGGCATCGAAATCGACACCGACAGCGTCATCGCCGCCATGTCACGCGGCGTGAACGTCATTCAAGCCGATTTGGAGCAGGGTTTGGCTGAATTTGGCGATCAGACGTTTGACGTTATCGTCTTGAGCCAAACCATCCAAGCCATGCAAAACACCGAAAAAATCCTGCGCTGCCTTATGCGCGTGGCGAAACAGGCGATTGTCAGCTTCCCGAATTTTGGGTACTGGCGCAACCGCTTCCAAATCGCCATCGGCGGGCATATGCCGGTTTCCGAACGCATGCCCTACCATTGGTACGACACGCCAAACATCCATTGGTGTACGCTCAAAGACTTTGATCTATTGTGCGCCAAAAATAAAATCCGCGTCCTCGAGCGCGCGGTCATGACGGGCAACAAACAGGTCAAACATTTCCCCAACCTTTTGGGCAGTTTGGCGTTTTATCGCGTCGGGTAAGATGGATTGAGCACCTTGCTGGCAATAACAAGGTTCTTGAGTTGTACTAACAGGAGGTCGTCTGAAAAATGAAGTGGCAGATTTTCAGACGACCTCTTTATGTTGAAAACAAAATAATGAAAAACGAAACGTCATCACTTCTCTTATGGCTTACCGCAATCATGCTGACTGCGTGTTCTCCAAGTAAAGAAGATAAAACAAAAGAAGTCGGCGCATCCGCTGTTCCATCCTCCGCGTCATCAGCTTCTTCCCAATCCGATTTGAATCCAATCGCGTCCAACTCTAATAGCGTCAAGCAAGTAGAAAGCACACCTTCTTCAAATTGCACCAACCTGCATCAGATTGGCGGCATTGATGATTTTGTCCGTCAGGTTGCCGAGAATATCGATTCCAGTTGTTTGTTTGAACGCAGCCCTAAAGAATTGGCGGCGATTTGGGGCATTCCCGGCGGAGACGATCCGCTGGAGCAGGCACTGTTCCCTGATATTGATCCGAATGATCCTAAAAACGTTGATAAAGTGATAGAGGCTATTGATCAGATGGTAAAAGGGGAGCGGAGCTATAATCAGCAGGCGATAGAACCGGTGGTACAAGAAATGGAGGCACTCAGGCGTCGGGATACTTTGGTTTTATCAACAGGCAAACAGACAAGCCAAGGCTCGAATCAGCCGCTGAGGGTAACGCACAATTTCGACATAGAAGGAACGCCGGAATATCTTAAGAAACATGGCGGCGGGTTTGGCGGTAGTTTTCAAAACATCAGCCAGTTGCCCGAATATTTGAAAGCACACGGAAAGATTTTTGAGGCGCAAAGGGTATTCCGCCTTTTCAACCACGACCGCAGCCCTGATAAGCCCTATCTGGAAATTGTGTTTGACGAAAGTGGAAAAATCGTTTCGATTACCGTATATGAAAATGTTTCCAATCCGGCAAGCGGGATTCATTTGATGTAATGGGTTTGGAGCACAAATGGAGAGGGTAGGAATCTAAATGCATCGGGCGTTCGTTGAACATTTGATGCGATAGCAGTTTGATTGGAAGTCTTCAATTCAATATCGAAAAGGTCGTCTGAAACCTGAATCGGGTTTCAGACGACCTTTTGTTGATGTGTTCGAGCTTAACCAAATGCTTAACGGCTGTCTTTCCATTGGTAATATTTCGAACCGAGGAAGGAGCCGAGTTTGCGCAGGAAAGGTTGGGTAATGATGCTGGGGTGTTTGAGTTTTTCAAACGGTTTCAGACGACCATCGTCGCCCATGATGGCTTCGGCGATGGCAAGGCCTGCTATGCCGGTAATCGCCATGCCGTGTCCCGAGTAGCCTTGGGCATAGTAAACATTGGGCGCGAGTCTTCCGAAGTGGGGGGCGAGGTTGGCGGTGATGTCGCATTCGCCGCCCCATGAATGTTCGATTTTGACATCGGCAAGCTGGGGGAAGACTTTGAGCATGTCTTGGCGGACAAGCTCGGTCATGCGGTTGGGATCGTCGATGAACTCGTTGTCTTTACCGCCGAAGAGCAGGCGGCCGTCGGCGCTGAGGCGGTAGTAGTCGAGGACGTGGCGGTTGTCGCAGACAGCCATGTTGTTGCGGATGAGTTCTTTGGCGCGTTCGCCCAGCGGTTCGGTGGCGATGATGAAGGTGCTGACGGCGATGGCTTTTTTTTCCAACGGCTTGAATTTTTGATGCAAACCGGCGTAGGTGTTGACGGCATACATGAGGTTTTGGCATTCGATGCTGCCGTCCGGGGTATGGACGAGCCAGCCGCCTTGATAGGGTTCGATACGGGTCATCGGGGACTGTTCGAAAATCTGCGCGCCTGCTTCGGTGGCGGCGCGGGCGATGCCCAGGGTGTAGTTGAGCGGATGGAGGTGGCCGGAATGAGGATCGAACTGTGCGCCCAAGTACATATCGCTGGCAAGTTGTTGCTTGAGCGTGGCTTTATCCCAGAGTTGGTAATGGGTAGCGCCGTAATGTTGTCGGGCGTGTTCATGCCATTGTTGCAATTCTTCCCAATGCTGCGGGCGGATGGCAACGGTGGCGTAGCCGCGCTGCCAGTCGCAAGCGATTTGGTGTTTTTTAACCCGTTCGTCAACGAGTTCGACGGCTTGTAGGGATTGCTGCCAAAACCAGCGGGCTTGTTCCAAGCCGACTTGTTTTTCGATTTCTTCCATACCGCAGGCGTAATCGCTGATGACTTGCCCGCCGCTGCGCCCTGATGCGCCGAAGCCGATACGGGCGGCTTCGAGTACGGTTACTTCGCGTCCGTTTTCGGCAAGGGGAAGGGCGGTGCAAAGTCCTGTCAATCCTCCGCCGATGACGCAGGTCTCGGTTTTCAGACGACCTTCAAGCTTGGGATAGGCGGCGTGGGGATTGATGGTGCTGAAATAATAGGAGGGAAGGTATTCTTTGAAATTGGGATGAATCATAGGGTAATGCTTTGTGTGGTTTCAGACGACCTTTGGGGGGTATAGTGGATTAACTTTAAACCAGTACGGCGTTGCCTCGCCTTAGCTCAAAGA